>JAHFLR010000024.1 GCA_023244795.1 bacterium | reverse complement strand
GGCAAATAGGGTGAGGGGAATAAAAATCAACAACGATAAAAATATTTTATTCATCATGGCTATCCTTGGAGCCAGTTCTCGGATTCGAACCGAGGACCTACTGTTTACAAAACAGTTGCTCTACCGCTGAGCTAAACTGGCTTACTACCTATTTTACATTTTTGTCCCCCTCTTTCAACTCTTCCTTGTACTCATTCATCCCCTTCCAATAAGGAGAGTTGCCTCCGGTGCGCACCTCGTGCTTGCCCCTAAAATAATGTTTAAGATCAAAAAGAGAGTGCTCTATCTTTAATATGTGTATCCTAAACCAATGCACCGTTTTTTCTGCTCTTTTAAAGAACCAGGGCAAAAACTTATTTCCATAGAATCTTTGCGACGGGACTACCAGCATTGCGTAAAATTCGGAGAAAAACGGCCTAGTCTCTTTTAGGGAATACAAAAAGTCGCTCTTAGGCATGGCCATCACCCAAGATAATCTGCGAAAAAAAATAACAATTAACCCCAAGGCGGAGAAGGCGGAAAGAAAAAATAGGATCTTCATTGTTTTTTTGTTTTAAGCGCTATAACGAACAAAGCGGGAAATTTCTATATTTTCTCCGAATTTTTGGATATTTTCCCTAACATAATCGGCAATAGTTATTTCTGGATTTTTTATATATGGCTGGAGCATCAGAGTTTTTTCTTTGACGTAATCGTTCATTCTGCCCTCTATTATTTTTTTCTTTATCTCCTCCGGCTTATCAACGCTAGCAACCTGCTCTTGGCAAATCTTTCTTATTTCTTCTTTTTCGGCTTCGCTGATTTCGCTCTCGCTTACGTATTTGGGATTCATCCCGGCAATATGCATAGCCACATTATGAGCAAACTCCTGGAATCCTTCGTTTTTGGCAACAAAGTCAGTTTCCGATCGAGCTTCCACCATAACAGCCACTTTTTTAGTAACATGAATATAGGCATCCACAATCCCCGCCTTTAGAGCCCTCTCCGACTTTTTATCGGCTACCTTAGCTCCTTCTTTACGCAGAATTTGAACTGCCTTTTCTATGTTGCCGTCCGCCTCCTCAAGAGCTTTTTTGCAGGCCATCATAGAGATGCCCGTGCGGTCTCTTAATTCTTTAATTTGTTCAGTTGAAATAGTCATAATATTTAAATTATATTATTTTGCGCGACGAGTTGCTAGTTACCCTCCACTCGTCTATAGGCTTTGGCCAGTTCGTTTAATATGTATCCGATACTGGTTACCGAAGAGTCATTGGCAGGAATTATATAATCTACCGGCAATGGATTGCAGTCTGAATTGGCAATAGCCACTACGGGGATATGATTCCTTTGAGCCTCTTTAATAGCAATAGCCTCCTTTTTGGGGTCAACAACCACCAGGGCCGCGGGCATCTCTTTTGAGATTTCCAAGCCCTCCAAAAATCTGCTCATTTTTGTCATTTCCTTATCCATTAACGATTGCTCCTTTTTGGTGTACTTGGCCAGTTCTCCCATCGCCTTTTTTTGTTTCTGGGACATCAGGTAATCTACTCTTCCCTTGAGCGCTTTGTAATTAGTTAAAATTCCACCGAGCCATCTTTCGGTTACATATGGCATGCTTAATTCTCCGGCCGCTTTTTTAATTGCTTCGTTGGCCTCCACCTTGGTACCAACAAACAAAACGGTCTTGCCTTCGGCGCCAAGCTTCTTAATAAATTCTTTGGCTTTCTCCAGCTCCTGGAAAGTGAGACCGAGATCAAAAATCTCGACATTGTTTTTAATGCCGGCTAAATATTTCTTCATTTTGGGGTGACGAGTGGTGCGAGAGCAAGCGAACTGTACGCCGGCCTTAAACATCTCCTCCACCTTTTTTTCGTCTACCTTGATTCCCTCCTTAGCTGAAGAAATCGGCTGTGCTTCGGTATCAAGTACCGCATTTGTTGTGTCTGACATGATGGGTTTTATATTAACACAGGGAGTTGAAAAAGCAAACTTGACTATCGTTTAAAAATCGGTAGAATAGATAGTATGAAAAAAGACACCCACCCACAATACCACACAGACGCGGAGATCAAATGCTCCTGCGGCAATATAATGAAAACCGGTTCCGTAAAAAAGCAAATGAATGTTGAGATTTGCAGCGCTTGCCACCCATTTTTTACCGGCAAAGAAAAAGTAATTGACACCGCCGGTAGAGTAGAAAAGTTCAAAGCCAGACAGGCCGCAGGCTCTGCCAAGAAGCCAGCAAAAGCTAAAAAATAACTAGACTCTGCCCCCAAATGAGCGATAGCAACAATCAACCCTATGATTGGAAGCAGTGGCAGCAATACCAGAAACCAAAGGCTGTCGCTGTCTCCAGCGACCCGACCGGTATCATTTTGGAAATAAGAGCCGGCGCCGGAGGCAACGAGGCCTCTCTTTTTGCCGCCGATTTGGCCAATCTCTATTCTAAATACGCCGCCAAAAAAGGATGGCGGGCGTTAATCGTTAGCGAATCAAAAAGCGATACGGGCGGATATAAAGAAGTGGTAATAGAAATTGACGAACCGGAAGCTTATAAAAATCTTAAACAAGAAAGTGGCGTGCATCGGGTACAACGCGTGCCAACCACGGAAAAATCTGGCCGCATCCACACCTCCACCGCCTCAGTGGCAGTTTTACCCATTAAAGAATACAAAAACATTGAGATTAAGCCCTCCGACATAGAGATGAGCTTTACTCGCTCCGGAGGAGCCGGCGGGCAAAACGTTAACAAAGTAGAAACCGCCGTCAGGTTAGTGCACAAACCCACCGGGATTACCGTAGTTTCCACCAGCGAGCGCTCCCAGCTGGCCAACAGAGAAAAGGCCATGGGTATTTTGAGAGCCAAAATAAACGAGCTAGAGGAAGAAAAAGCCGCCAAAGAACTGGGGCTTAATAGAAAACAACAGATTGGCACGCAGGACCGATCGGAAAAAATCAGAACCTATAATTTTTTACAAGACCGGGTAACCGATCACCGTATCAAAAAATCATGGCACAGCATTGAGAGAATAATGTCTGGAGATTTTGATAAAATAGTTGAAGCTTTTGAGAACCCGCAAGAAGGCGGAACAGACGCAGAAGAAGCGGAAGATTAAACTCTACCCTCCGCTGTTGGCTGAACCCGCAGAGCTCAAACTCTTAATAATATTTATTTGATCTTGGTACTTAGTGGCAAACTCCATAACATCGTCACCATAAAAGGCATAGGAGGATTTTCTCCAGTTACTGCCAGCTAAGTATTTAAGAGCGGCGGTTCTCTCCGACTGATAATTTCCGCTCACGGCTCCCGAATCGGTTAAGTAAAGAGCAGCCGCCACAAAAGCATCCTTGGGGTTCCACGGATTTGGCGGATTATTGCCTGTAAGTTTAGCGATCCGGTTTTTGTAGCTCTCCCAAGTGGTAGACATAAACTGCGCCGGGCCCATTGCGCCTCCGCAGTAACCATACCAAGCCTTTTTAGAAACCGGCATCACGTTAGGATCTAAACCCAACTCGCCAGTAATTCTTATAAAGGCTTCTCTTAATTTGGTACATTTGGAACCGGCCATGTCTACCGCCATGCTGCCCGTTCCGACATTTTTACCCAAATTGGATTCTTCTGTTATGACGCCGAGCAAAAATGATGGCCTGATACCGGTAACATTTTGAGCAAAATTGGCATATTCTATCGCCTTCTCAAACGGAATTGAGGGTGAGCCGGTCAAAAAGAAGAGCTGGCTTCTTAAAGAAGCGGCGTCTTTCTTTTTGGCCTCGGTCAGTTTTTTATACTGGGCTTCTTGGCCTTTAGTAATTTTTAGCAAGTTCTTTTTATCTCCCTCGGCCTGTTCTATTTTTTTCTTCTCCATTTCTTGGAAAGTTTTTAACTGCAGCTCCTCGGTTTTTCTGTCTTCGAGATCATTTTTTTCTTTTTCTGTAACATCTATATTTATTTTTATCTGGCCAATTGATTTTTGGATTGAATCCTGCAAAGAAATTACCGAATCGGCATCGACAAAAAAATCAGACATCGAGTTATAGCCCATCATCATCTCAAACAAGTTAACGTTGTCCGACTCGTTGGTTTGTCGCAAAAGCTCCCCCAAAGAATCTTTTTCGGTTTGGGTTTTATCGTCTAAATTATTTATAGTAACTTTTTTTTGATAGATGCCGTCTTCGAGTTGTTTAATCGCAATGGTTCTGGCTTTTATTTCTAATTTAGCCTTATTTATTTGGGCGTCTAAAAGAGAAATATCCCTCTCCAGAGATGAGGACTGTTGCTGCTTATCTTGTATAATAGAGCCAAGAGAATTTATTTGGGCTTCCAGCTGCTGTAGCTCGTCTTCGAGTTGCTTTCTATGCGCCAAAACTGCATCGGGGCTCAACTCATCGGCCCGAGAGGATGCTGAGATTAATAGGACGGAAATAAAAACCGTAATAAAAAGTACAAAATATTTTTTCATTTTAAATATCTGCCCGTCGCTATCCGCAGATGCGCTATATATTATTCGGCAACCTCTTCTTCTTCCTCCTTCTTGCCTTTCTTTTCTACCTCGATGTCTTCTAGAGTTCTGACCGGCTCTTCTACCTCTTCTTTTGGCTGCTCAACCAGAAGAACAATTACATCTGATTTCTCTGTTGCTTTTACACCAGACGGTAAAATAAGATCGCCGATGGTTATATGGTCCTCAAATGTTTTTAATTTGGAAATATCAACTTTAACTTCGTGAGGCAAGTCTTTTGGTAACGCCTCTACTTCTATGTCGTGCACAACCTTGACCAACACGCCTCCTAATTCTTTAACTGCCGGCGCAATGCCCTCAAATACAAGCGCCACTTTTACCTGAATGGCTTTATCCATATCCACTCTATAAAAATCAACGTGGATTGGCTTTCTGGAAACTGGATCAATGCCAACCTCCTGGATAATAACATTTACAGGTTTTTTGAACTCTTCGTTTTTTAGGTTTATGATAGTAGACTCTCCCGCTTCTCTCCAGAGTTTGGCAAATTCGCTCAAAGAAACGAACAAGCTGACCGTCTCTTGGCCCTTTCCATAAACAACTGCCGGAAGCTTACCCTCCTTTTTGGGGGTTACTAAGCCCTTCCCGAACTTGTTTCTACTTTCTGATTGCAATTCTAACATGCTCTCTAGTATAGCAATTTACTATAAAAAATCAACCCTATTAGAAATAGCCCCCTACGCCGTCGGGAGAAATCTCCAGCAGGTCTACTTTGCCATCCGTGTAGAGCTGCTCAATGCCGCCCCTTACGTTAAAAATGTTCCGGCCCGAAGAAATAGCAAAATTAGCCGCCATCTGACTTCGGCTACCGGAACGGCAAATAAAAATAACGTCTTTGCTCCAGTCAATTTCGTTTACTCGAGTGGGTAGCTCGGATAAAGGAACCAGTTTGGAATTTTTTACATGGACAATGTCGTATTCGGACTTCTCTCTAACGTCTATTATTTCCACCTGATTATTTTTTATTTTTTCTTCTAACTGCTGAGAAGTTAGACTAGTGATTGTTGCCATGGCGTCTGCTTTTAGAAATGCTTGTTAATCTTCTTATTTAACGATAAGATTCGGCGGGGTTTGACCGCTCAAAAAAGCTATAATATTTTCTGCCGCGATTTCGGCCATCTTGGCTCTCGTCTCCTCTGTCGCCGAAGCAATGTGCGGGGTGATAACCACGTTATCCAACTCGGCCAACCCTGGCGCCATCTTGGGCTCTGCCTCATACACATCAAGCGCCGCGCCCCTTATTACGTTATTTTTTAGCGCCTCTACTAGTGCCGCCTCATCTACTATCGGCCCGCGAGAGGTGTTTATTAAATAGGCGGTCGGCTTCATCATTTTAAATTGCTCCGTGCTCATTAAGTGTTTTGTGGTTGGCAAAAGTGGCACGTGGACAGAAATAAAATCGGCTTCTTTTAGCAGATCATTTAAGTCCTTGTATTCCAAACCGAGCTCTTTTTCCATCGCCTCGTTTCTTGTTACGTCGTAATAGGCGACCTTCATGTTGAATCCGTTTTTCATTTTTTGAGCCACCGAGGCTCCAATCCTGCCCAGCCCTACCAAGCCCAAAGTTTTACCGTGCATCTCGGCGCCTAAAAACATCATTGGCCCCCAGCCCATATATTTGCCGGCGCGCATAAATTTGTCTGATTCCACTATCCTTCTGCCGATAGCCATAATCAAAGCTGCGGCGTGTTCTGCCACCGCCTCGGTTAAAACGCCCGGAGTGTTTGTAAGCGTCACGCTCGCCTCCTTGGCATCGGGTAAATTTAAATTGTCGTACCCCACAGCGTAATTGGCGAAAATTTTAGCAGTTGGCACGGCCGCAAAAACATCTTTGTCTATTTTATCTGTCAGCAAACAAAGCACTGCGTCATACGGCTTAGCGCTTACGGCAGCAACCAACTCCTCGCGGGTTAGCACGCCGTCTTTTTCGCTTATATCAACCTCGTAGCCCTTATCCTGTAATTTTTTTATCCCCGCATCAGGGATTCTGCGTGTTATGTATACTTTCATGCCTCCATTTTACCAATTTTAACACCCAAAAACAACAAGATCGACAACCGTTGTCGGTTGTGTATGACAAGCAATTTAAACATTTTTAAGTTAGATGCCCAGATCCTTGAAGGCTTGTTTTTGATCTATCTTTTTCTTTTGTTCCTTATCAAAATCCTCTATCTCTTTCATTGCAAGTTTGCTTTCTGTTGCTATTTCGATTGGGCGCTTGTAGACACGCATTTTTTCATACGAAATATGTGCTGCGATCGGTTCATATTTTCTGTACGCTCTTATTGCTTGCTCTTCAGTCATGGGCACACCGTCAAGCTCACCTGAAAAAACCTCTTTGTATGGGTTGCGCTTGATTGATACTGATAAAGATAGGTTATGACCCCTTACAACACCAACCATAGAACTACCACTGCCTGTTCCATCTTCAAATTTTTGATGAAGAGAACTTTCTAAAGAAGATATCCCTTCTTCTTTAATTATTTTTGCTAATTCCGCTTCTTCTCCAAGCATCCTAGTAACTCTTTTCTGCCGTTCTGTCATAGTATCTTCTCCTGCTTTTACCTCCGTCTCTGACGGTTGATATTTCTCCTTTTCCATAATTTATTTTCTAATCTTATTTTATAAAAATTAACCTCCGACTTGCCCTTATTTTACCCCCCCCCGTAAAATATGCAACGGCCGCATCATTCATTTATCCACTTTTGTCTTATGTGTTTTATGGTGTCTCATTCCCACGCTATAGCAAAATAAAGAGACACTTGGTATAATTTAATGACTTACAGGCAATTAGTAATAAATATAAACAATGGAACATATGGGTAAGGGAAATGAGCAATCTGTTAGAATCAACCCGCAAAGGGAACGCAGGGAGCTCGCAAAAGATATCCTTAAGGGATTGGCTATTGGCGGTCTTGTTGTCGCCAGCTTTGCTTTGCCTAACCTGCCACAAATCTTTGGTCTTTTGGGTATCAATGACAGAGGGAAAAGATTTAGAGCCAAACGAGCTATCGATTCTCTTGTTAAAAAGAAGTTAATAAAAATCACAGACAAAAACGGCAAACAGATTATGGAAATAACAGAAAATGGCCAGAAAAAAGTTTTAGAATTCAAGTTTGATGAGATGCTTATAGAAAGGCCCAAAAAATGGGACGGTATGTGGCGAGTAATAATGTTTGATATCCCGGAGAAACAAAAAAGAGGTCGGGATGCATTAAGCAGAAAATTAAGAGAGATGGAATTTTATCCACTTCAAAAAAGCGTTTTTGTTTTTCCGTTTAAATGTAAAGATGAGCTAGATTTTATCGGAGAAGTTTTTAACATTGGCGAGTATCTCCATTACTTTGCCGCCAAAAGCATAAGTAACGAAGAAAAATTAAAAGACTATTACGACTTATAACTCGCGTGTTTTGATAGTGCTTGGATTATCATAACCAACCGTCTCATTTCCACGCGATAGCAAAAGTTAGAGACGCCGCCGAGAGATTATTGAAAAATTTCTAAACCGACAACCGTTGTCGGTTTTAGTTAGGCCCTGTTAACGCTGCCGAATAATCTCAGCCTCTCTTCTACTTTATCTTGCACCGCTTTTATTACAGACGGGAAAAATTTGTACGGCGTGGTTTCCTCCGGCATGTCGGCCATGGCCTTACGCAACGCCTCCGAATAGGCAATCCTGATCTCGGTACTGATGTGGATATTAGCAATCCCCGCCTCGATGGCTCGCTTAAACATCTCGTCGTTAGTGCCAGAGCCGCCATGGAGCACTAGCGCCACCTCCACTGGCAACGCCTCCCTAATGGCCATAATCCTCTCTAAATCAAGCTTTTTTTCTGTCTTAAGAGAGATGCCGTGCAAATTACCATAAGCGCCAGCGAATCTATTAACCCCGGTGGTTTTTACAAATTCTACAGCCTGCTCCGGCTTGGTTAAACTCTCTTCCGGTATCTCTACCGCCTCTTTATAAATTTTAGAGGAGTCGGTCACTAGGTAGCCCAGCTCGCCCTCCACAGAGATATCTGGATTTTTTGCATGCACATAATCAGCCACTTTTTTTGTACCGGCCACATTTTCCTCATAATTAAGTTTGGACAAATCAATATGGATGGAATTAAAACCAGCATCAAATGCCTTGATGGCCGACTCCGGGGATTTGGAGTGGTCGGAATTTACAAATATCGGCAGTCCTGTTTCTTTCTTAAAGGATTCTATAACCGCCACTGCCTGGTTTAAACCAAAAGCATCGCGCTCGCCCTCCGAAAGACCGATCATCACCGGAGCGCGCAAATTTTTAGCGGCATTAATAATGCCATGGAGTTGCTCCATGTTGGAAATATTAAAATGCCCTACTGCCCAATGCTCTTGTGTCGCTTTTTTTAAAATTTCGGTAAGTGTCATATTTTTTATAATCTTAAATTAATTTAGGTTTATAATCGCCTGGCGCTTTTACAAGATACTGCAGCAACTCATTTTTATGGAGCAATCCCGCTCTGGCGCCTATTTTTTGCACCACCGACATGGAGTTTATCGGCCCCCACATCATGGCCTCTTCCACCGGCCTCCCCATCGCGATGGCCGTAGTAAAGGTAGAGGAATAAGCATCACCGGCGCCGGTTCTGTTTTGCGGTGGCATCGGGTCTGGGTAAATCGTTAAATACCAAGCATTTTGACCATCCGAAGCATACGCGCCATTTGGCCCATCAGTAACCGAAACAATCTTGGGGCCCAGCTGATGCAACATTTGCATTAACTTTTTTACATCGTTCTCCTGGACGCCCAAAATCCTCTGAGCCTCCTCTTTGTTGCAAAAAAATAAATTGGTTCTTTTATAGATACCAGCCAGAGCCTCCTTGCCAAACTTCATCTGATAAGTGCCCGGCTGAAAGGCCAGTTTGATGTCTGGGTGAGAACTTAAATACTGCTCGAGCATACTGTGAAATGGCAAAGAATTCTCTCCGAGAGAAGAAAGGTACACCCAGCTTGGG
>JAHFLR010000082.1 GCA_023244795.1 bacterium | reverse complement strand
CCTTAAGCAAATTAAAAAGGCGGTTTTTTGCGAGCTCATAGAAAGCTGGGAGGAGGCGCAGGTGCTCCCCAAAGAATTAAGGGAAAAATTAAATAAAGAAGTGCCGCTAAAGATTGATGCAGAAATTTTTGAGTCTCGCGATAACCAATCGGCTAAGGCGCTGCTTAAATTAGAAGATGGCCAAAGAGTGGAAACAGTTTTAATGCGTCACGAAGGCGGCCGTAATACCGTTTGCGTCTCCTCGCAAATAGGCTGCCCATTGGCTTGCGCTTTTTGCGCTACCGGCAAACTGGGTTTTAAGAGAGATCTAAAAGATTACGAGATAGTGGAGCAGGTTTTGTTTTTTGCGCGCTATTTAAAGCAACAAAACGAGAAGGTTACCAACATAGTATTTATGGGCATGGGCGAGCCTTTTTTAAATTACGACAATGTGATGAGTGCCGTTAAAGTTTTAAACGACAAAGACGGTTTTAATTTGGGTATTAGAAAAATTTCCATCTCAACCTCGGGCATAGTGGAGGGCATCAAAAAATTTGCGGAAGAGGGCCTTGCGGTTAATTTGGCTATCTCTTTGCATGCGCCCAACGACGAGTTGCGTCAAAAGCTGATGCCGGTGGGCAAAAAATATTTAATCAAAGATGTTTTGGAGGCCGTGGATTATTATATAGAAAAAACAAACAGGCGGGTGATGTTTGAGTACATTATGATAGACGGCATCAACGATACCGACGACCTGGCCAAAGAGCTGGCCAAACTTTTAAGAGGCAGGCTGTGTTTTGTAAACTTAATACCGTATAACGAAACGGACATGTTTACGGGTTCTACGGATAACAGAATAAGCAGATTTAAAGATATTTTAATGGAGCGGGGCCTCCAGGCTATCCAGCGCTACCGCTTTGGCGCCGACATCGACGCCGCCTGCGGGCAACTGGCGAGGAAGAGGGGAGAGCTGTAAAATAAAGCTATTACGCGCCTGTTGCAATTATATGCAAGATATGGTATAATATTGCCAGATTTACAACTGGTTGTCGCTTGTCTCTGCAATAGGGCAGAGTTAGGCGTTAGCCAAAAAGAGGAAGGAGGCCAGAGATGGCCAAGTTTACCAAGAGGGATTTCCCTGTCTTCGGCGCCCTCAAGGCGGCGGTGAAGAAGCTCGCGGGTTCCCTCGAGCCCTTCTATCGGCTTGCCACGCCCGATGGCGCGGCAACGCTCCAGAGGGTGGTGGACATTATCATCGAGGACTGGCGGGAGACCTTCGGTCACTTTATCACTCGTCTCCCCTTCGACCCCGTCGCCTTCATTGGTGAGGGGTGGGAGGTCGACGAGACAGACGAACGGGCAACCGCCCTGCAATCAATCGACCCAGAAAAGATCCGGCCATTGGTCTGCCTCATGGGAGGTGAGGCCAGCATCAAGGGCGGGGAGTTCCTCAGGCGCCTTAAGTCGGGTGGCAACATCCGCTTGGACGCAGGATTCTTCCTCGCCTTGTGGCGGGAGAAGGGTCACGTGACCCTCGAGTGGTTGTTTGATAGGTACGGGGTGGTTTCCTTGAGCTTCTTCGGAACAATCCTCAAGGAGCCGGAGGGAAGTCGATGCGTTCTGTGCCTCTATCGCTCCAGCGTCGGCGGGGGGTGGCATCGGCGCTTCTGTTGGCTGAACTGCGACTACCTTCTCGCTGGCTTCTCGGCTTCTCTCGCCGCATAGTACTGTGGGCTAAGAACATTGGGTCTTCTAGACTCTTTGAACTTAGCCCTTCGGCCCCCGTGCCTTTATGGACGGGGGCTTTTGTTTTGGGTTGAAAACTGGGGAATTTTTGCTAATATAAACATACCAAGCGCTTTTAGCTCAGTGGTAGAGCGTTTCATTGACATTGAAAAGGTCGGAGGTTCAATCCCTCCAAGGCGCACCTTTCGACAAGCTCAGGGTAAACTAAATAAAATAAAAATAATGGAAGAAATATACGACGTAACAATAATAGGCGGTTCGGTGGCGGGTTTGACCGCTGGCATCTACTGCGGGCGGAAGATGGTCAAAACCATCGTTCTAACCCAAAAAGTTGGCGGGCAAAATTTACTCACTAACGATATAGAAAATTATCCCGGCTTTATAACCATTACCGGCCCGGAACTGACCGAAAAGATGCAACAACAGGTAGAAAAAGTTAACGTATCGATAAAAGAAGGCGTGTCGGTGGTTTCTGTAAACAAAAAAACAGATAACACTTTTGGCGTTATGTTGGAAAGCGGCGAAGAGATTATTTCCAAAACTATTATAATTGCCACCGGCAAAAATCTAAGGAGATTAAACATCCCCGGCGAGAAGGAGTTTGAGGCTAAAGGATTAAGCTTTTGCTCTATTTGCGATGCTCCGCTATTTTCTGGCAAAGACGTAGTGGTGGTGGGTGGTGGCAATTCCGGCTTAGAGTCGGCGTTAGACCTAACCCGCTATGCTAACAAGATCTATATTTTAGAGCATCAAAAAAAGCTAAAGGGTGATGAGATTTTGCAAAAGCGGTTAATAGAGACCGGCAAAGTGGAGATTATGCCTGAATCAAAAATTA
>JAHFLR010000081.1 GCA_023244795.1 bacterium | reverse complement strand
TAGCGGTAGTGATATTTATTTTAACAATGGCAACGTCGGTATTGGCACCACTAGCCCGGCCTCGTTGCTTTCTCTCTCTTCTCTCTCGCCGGAACTGCGACTGACCAATTCTGGCACCGGAAATTATGCCCGGTTGAACAGGGGTGCTTCTAACAATCTGACTTTATTCAACCAAACCACCGGCGGAGATATTTATACCAAACTGCTTTTACATATGGACGGCGCCGACCAGTCCACCATCTTTACTGACGAAGTCGGCCACACGGTAACGGCCAGCGGCGATGCTCATATTTCTACTGCTCAATCTGAATTTGGCGGGGCGAGCGGTAACTTTGATGGAAGCGGCGACATAATAACTTTGGACGATTCAGCCGATTGGGATTTTGGCGCGGGTGATTTTACGGTCGATTTTTGGATGAGGCCCGGAACATTAGTGACTGACGCTTGGATTTTTGATCAGGCCATAGCCGGATCTTATGCCCCGCTCTTAATTTATGAACTTCCGGGGTCAAACCTGCTTGAGCTTTATATGTCGTCAACCGGGTCATCTTGGGATGTCGCCAGCGCCATAATTATTGGAACATTGACTCCGGATACTTGGTATCATGTCGCCGTGTCGCGTTCGGGAAATAACATCCGTTATTTTCTGGATGGCAACTTAGTCGGTACAATCGTAACGTCCGCAGCCTTGTTTAATTCAGCCAACGCGTTAAATGTCGGCGGACAGCCAGGCGACTCATCCTATTTTAAGGGCTATATCGATGAAGTTCATGTCGCCAAAGGCCGCGCGCTTTGGACCTCCAGCTTTACGCCTCCCGTGGCTCCGTATGACATTACCCCTACCACCTTAGAAACGGAAGTATTCTCCAGCGTAAATGGCATCACCAAATTAGGCGATTCCACTTTGGACACCTGGCTTCGGGGAACCACTCAACATTTTTTTGCCGGAGCAAATGAAGCGATGAGTATTGACGGGAGCGGTAATGTCGGCATTGGCATCACCACCCCCCCCGCTCTCCTCACCGTCGGCTCATCCACTCCGGCCTACTTGCTCGCTAGCCAATATTACAACTCCGCCTACATCAGCGGCCAGCTAGAGGTCGGTGGCACAGCCACCTCCACCTTCGCCGGCAACATCCTCGCCCAAGGCAACATAGTAGCTAACGGCAGCATCTACGTACAAGACATAGCCTTTGCCAACGCCCTTAGATTTACCGAAGATCCCAAACCCATCAACCACATCATCCAAGACGGCACTCAGTCTCTCATCCTTAAAAACCAAAAAGGCGAAGGCATCTTAACCATAGACGACCAAGGCAACCTCACTATTAGTGGCAAGTTAAAAGTAGAAAGTACAACATCCTCCGCCGTCTCCGAACCCTCCGCCTTCTCTCAAGGCATAGACTGGATACTAGAGCAGTTTAAGAACATTGGCGTAACGATTGAGGGTGGTATCATCTCCGCCAAAGAGTTTGTGGCAGATATTGTTAGGGCTAAAAAGGTGGTGACAGACGAAGTAGAGATGGCAAGCCCTAACGGCACTATCTATTGCGTAAAGATGAACGACAGCGGAGAAATGGAAAAAGTTGCCGGCCAGTGCGACTCTCAGCCCCAACCACAACCTGCGCCGGAATCAACCCCGGCAACCAATCTTGACGCCACCACTTCTCCAGATGTGACTACTGCCCCCGATACCTCCGATGCAACAAACACACCGGCTTTATAAAATAAACAACCTAATAAACAAATGAACCAAATAATTTTTAATTATTTTAATAATTTTGCCGGACGTAATTTTTTATCAGACGCTGCAATTTTGTTTTTTGCCGATTACTCCGCTTATTTTTGGGTAGCGGTGGTGCTGGCTTTTATTGTTTGGCAAAAAGATAACAGGCAAAGATTAAAAATATTTTTAACAGCCGCTCTCTCGGTGTTTCTTTCCCGTGGCATTGTTACGGAGGTCATTAGGCATTTTTACCATCACGCGCGCCCTTTTATAAATGGCCACGCAAATTTATTAATTTTTAACGAGACCAGTTACTCTTTCCCCTCCGGCCATGCCACTTTCTTTTTTGCGCTAGCGTTAGCTATTTATTTTTTCAATAAAAAATTGGGCGTGTGGATATTTATCGGCGCTCTGGTAATGGGCATCGCCAGGATTATGGCGGGCGTGCACTGGCCCACCGATATTTTGGGGGGGATGATAATCGGCCTCCTATGCGCCTGGGCGGTTAAAGATTTGTTTGATAAGTTTAAAAAATGAGGTACGCATTTATTGATGCTCAAAACACAACCAGCACCACGCAAAAACTGCTCGGCTTCATTGTTGATTGGCATAAACTATGTAAATATCTCAATGAAAAATGGAAATGCGAAAAAGTATTTTTTTATTCTGGCATAGATGATGGAGATACCGAAACGGCGAAAGAATTCGAATCTCTAATAAGCAATGGTTGTGTCGTGAGGGCAAAAACAGTTTTTTCCTACAAAAAACCAGATAAAAAGATTTCTATCAAATGCTTAGGATGCGGCAAGGAAACAATAGAGGTCGTAGATATGGGCTACAATAAAAAA
>JAHFLR010000080.1 GCA_023244795.1 bacterium | reverse complement strand
AATACGGGCGATGGCATAAATATTTTTTTCGTGCAGTTTGTTTATAAAATCTCTAATATCTCTTATGCGCGGTTCCGATGAGCCTACTTTTTTTAGCTCCGGGTCTGATAGCTCAAAAGAAACTTTGCCGGTGTAATCTTTTACATCCACCACTACGGCGTTAACCTCGCTTTTTTCCATAAAGCTTATGAGATTATCCTTCCAGCCGTTGGTAGAGGCAACCCAGCTCGTCATGTAAATTCCTTTTACTGGGTCCGGAGTTTTTATATGCGTGGGCGGAGGTGGCGGTGGCGGAGGTAGCGGCGCCGGCTCCTCTTTTTGATCTTCTGCTTTGGCATTATTGCCGGCCCGAGAAGCCAGGTATTTGACCGGCTTTCCGTTTTTAAAAGAGATAAAAATCGCGCCTAGCGCGATAACGACAATAACTAAAAAAATTAGAGCAACGCCCTTATTCTTGCTCATTGGGTAAATGCTTAACCGATTCGTCTACTTTGTGCCTGGAAACATTTTTGAAGGACACAAAAGCCACCGCCACACCGGAGATAATAATAAGAATTTTAAGTATTTGAGAGGGGAAGCCAGAAAAACCCAATGCTATAAGCCAAATTCCGACAAAACCCAAAAACCAATTTTTCCACATAGACTCATATTACACCAAAACTATCTCTTCTTCCAGCTCTATGCCAAATTTGTTTTTTACCTCTGTTTTGCAAAGGTTTATTAGCCCTATCACATCACTGGCCTTGGCTCCACCAGTGTTAACAATAAAGTTGGCGTGCATAAAAGAAACTTGCGCCCCGCCGATTTGCTTGCCACGCAGGCCACACTCCTCTATTAAATAGCCGACCGGCACTTTGCCCCCTTTTATTTTTTCCGGTGGAATTTTAGTAGTATCTACCTCTTTGGCCAACAAGTTTGTAAACACGCTACCGGCTGAGGGCTGGGTTGGCACTTTGCCACGCCTGGCCTCTAAAATTTCTTTTATTTTTTTCTGACTTTCTTCTTTGTTCCCCCGTGCCAGCTCAAACTCTATTTCTAAAATTATTTCTTTGCTGCCAGAATTTTTAAACTTGCTTGTTCGATAATTAAAACAGCACTCTGCTTTGGTATATTTTTTTATTTCTCCATCCTCCGTTAAAACGGTTACCTCTTTTATTTTTTCACCCATGGAGTTTCCGTATGCGCCGCAATTGCCGGCCACGCCGCCACCAACAGTGCCCGGGATACCGATACCCCACTCCAAGCCAGTTAAGCCCGCCTCTACCGATTTATTAATTAGCAACGCAAACGGAGCGCCGGCGTTAACGGCAATATTTTGATTTGAGATTTGAGATTTGAGATTTGAGATTTTTATGACTACCCCGCCATACCCCTTATCTTTAAATAAAATATTACTCCCTCCGCCTAATACAAAAAACGGCAGTTGTTTTTCTTCTGCAAAATCAATCGCCTCTCTTATTTCTTCCACATTTTTAGCCACCACAAAATACTTCGCCAGCCCGCCAATACGAAAAGTGCAGTGGTTAGAAAGTGGTTCGTTTTCTTTAATCTCTAGCGCCATGTGATTAGATTAACAAATTATGCCCAAAAGAAAAAGCCGCCGCGGGAGCGACGGACACGATACGAACAGAGAAAAATTAGGAGATGATTTTTTGGATACCGACAAGGCGCATGCCGACAATCTTGGAGTGGCTCTCGCCTTTGGCCGGGTGGTTCTTGATGAACAAGACGAGACGATCATTCCCCGGGGAACGAACTTCTTTGTATGAACAATCTTCCAAAAAGATCTCGACATCAAAGCCGTTTCCGCTATTAGACAAATGCATAAACGCCTGGAACTTACCGATACCACCAAGGTCGGCCAAAAACTGTTTGAAGACCTCGGGGTCAACGGGGAGCCCCTCTCTTTCTTCGTGAGCCATTTGGTTCTCCTTATGGGCTTTCGAGACTTTTGCCGAATCACCCCAGCAACGCTGAGCAATCCTTGCCCAATTTCTGGCATCCTTTTCGGAAAAACCGTCCTCTCTGCACATCTCATATGTTAGCTTGTAGTGATCACCGTCTTCGAATACCTGCTTCTTGGTCATTGAGTTGCCTCCTGGTTTCCCTCTGTTTTTCTCTCGTATAAAAAATTGAAAAGAGCTTTCTGGTGCGAGCGGAAGGAATCGGACCTTCGACCTCTGTCTTATCAGGACAGCGTTCTACCACTGAACTACGCTCGCTTATTAACTTTTAAACACGCCCGCGATACAAACTTTATACCAAAAAACCACCTTAAAATCAAGGCGGTTTTTTAAATCAGTATTTAGGTATTTTTTCTTCTGTCCCGTTTCGTTCCCCACTCCGCTTGCGCAGAGCGTGGCCTCAGGTTCTCCCGAGAAATAAATCTCTATTTAAAGCTACGAGATTAACACTTTTTTACTCGCTTGAGAGCGAGATCAACCTGTAATTCGTCTGCCAGTGGCAAACGAATTTCCTAGAATAAATCCACGACCAGCTTCCGCTAGCCGTGCCTTGTTACGACTTAGTCCCTGTCACCGAACTTACCGTAGTCCATCCGAAGATGAGTTTCGGGTATTCTCGGCTCCCTTGACTTGACGGGCGGTGAGTACAAGACTTGAGAACGTATTCACCGCGGTATAGCTGACCC
>JAHFLR010000023.1 GCA_023244795.1 bacterium | reverse complement strand
AATTTCCATCTATTGCTCCGGCGGGGATTACAATTGATGGGATAGAGGTGTCTGTCCAAGTAGAAGCGCCGGAAGTTACCGAGCCGCTGGTAAAGTTTACGCTGTTGGCGGCGCTAAATGCCGAGGGGCAAACCCCCGATTGACACAAGTGGTCGCCCGCAATGCTAATGGTGTCTCCCCTGCCTCCCTTAAGATTGGTCGGCCCGGTAGAAGAAATTCTAGGCAACACTCTAAACCCGGCATAAGTGTTGGTTTTAGAGTCATTTGGCCCGGCGGTTCTTGTTACTACAACATTGCCGGTATAAGAGTTATCTGTGATTGATGCCGGTATTCTCAAGCCGATGCAGTTGGCTTGGTAGGCTGTGCCGGCGCAAGTGGCGGTTGTAACTTGCGTAGCAGTTTGGCCTAATATCGTTATGGTGCCTCCGGTACCGAAGTGGTTACCAGTAACGGTAATCACGCCGTCGGAGTCGGCGGCGTTATATTCTCTCGCCGCGTCAGCGGTGCCGGTTGGTAAATCGGTAGTGTTGGTAATTTTTGGCAAAATAGTAAAACCGGTAGAGTCGTCATAAAGTGTGTTGTCTCCTCCCGTGCCTTGGTAGACTCTTATTGTAACAGAGTTGTTTGCGTCGTTAATCCCTGATGGCACAACACATCCGGTGATGCTCGTGTCTCCCCAAACACAACTAGTGGCGGCCACGCCGTCTATGGTTACTGCATTGGCGCCAGCACTCGCGCCGAATCTTGTTCCGGTAATAGTAGCTATGGTGTCTCCCTCTTTTGCTTCAGAAACGCTTAAGGAAGTAATATCCGGATAGACTTTAAAAGTGAGTGGCGTGGTGTCGGCTTGAGAGCCGGCGGTAACAGTGAGGGTTGTGCCATAGCTTGTAATGGCCGAGGGGATGTTAACGGTTATGGAAGTGTCAGACCATGCAGTTACATTACCTGTTGGTAGCTGGTAAGCGCCGATTGTAATATGGTTAGCCGCGGTAGAATAATTGCCCGCCCCCGGGTCGGCGCCAAAATTTGTGCCTGTGATAACCACTGTTTGCCCAACTCTCGCGCCGAGGTTGTTTAAACCAGCTTCGGTGCTGTTGGTAAAAGAGGTGGCGTTGGGCACCGGAAGGCTGGGAGTGGCGGATACCTCTTGAGTAGAAGCATAAGCAGTAAAGTTGCCATTGGTATCGCGAGCGTAGATTCTAAAATAATATGGCGTGCCATTGGTTAAGCTAGAGATAACTTGCGGGCTGGCCGCGCCTTTATATTTTAAACGGGCGGTGGCGTCGCAGGCCGTGCCATCGGTTGCTGGGTCGGTGCCTTCGGTTGGCGCCTCGCCGCTAGTCATGGTGGCTGTTTTACAATAAATATAAATTTGCTGGAAGTCGGCATCGCCCGGGTTAGACCAAGCCAAACTCGCTTGAGCATTTCCAGCCGTTGGGGTGAGGCCCGTTGTGGGGCCAGGCGAGGCGTTATCTATAGTAAGAGTAGAGCTTCCGGAGTCTGTGCCGGCTTGGCCATTTGTGCTCGTAAATGCCGTGACTGTTCCGGTTACTGCGTAAGAGCCTCCGGCTGGCGCGGGCATGGAGGTATGCGCAATCGCCGTGAGCTTAATTTTAAATTGAGTATTAGTCGTTGTGACCGGAATGCCACAAGTAGAAAGAGATGCAGTGTCCCCGGAGGGAGCGGCGCTACAATAAGTAGTGCTGCCGGCGTCGTTGGTAATAGCGACGGTGGAAATATATTGCCCCATGCCGGCGGCTAAAGTGACGGTAGCCGCGGTTACGGTGTCGGTGCCAGTATTAGCCTGCAAGCTGAATGAGTCAACATTCCCTGCCGCGGCCGGAGCGACGGTGGAGTTGCCTGGTTCGGCGGAAACAAAATTACCAAGAGTGGTTATCGGCGTAAGTTGATACCCCGGAGTTACCATCTGCTCGACGGCTCCACCGTTTTCGTAGAGGTTGATTGTTGCGCTGTTGTTGTTGGCGGAGTTGACTGTAATGTTAACCCAAAAATCAACATATAACTTATCTCCTGCAACGAAGTTAGTTAATGATCCGGCGCCGGCAGAAAAGGTTAAAGCCGCCACTGTGCTGGTCAAGGCCTTAGACGTTGCGGCTGAAGTTGCTATTAGAGTATATACCCCAGCGGAGGTTCTCTTGTAAGCGCGCATATAGCCCGTTGCCGTAATACCGGAAGCGACGGTGCCTAGTGCCAACTTCATTGCTCCTGTCCAGTTGCCGGCCAAAATTTGTTGACCCTCAAGGGTGGTTACATCCCAAACAAAGCCGTTGCCGGTGGGGGCGCCGATTGAGGCAACGCCCGTGCAGGCCGAAGCCGATCCTCTCGAGTAGAGTTCGCAATACTGTGTAGTTTTTGCTACTTTGGTGGTGACGTTAGTTTCAGATGCGGGAGCGCTGCTTAAAAGTTGCCTCGCGGTGGTGCTTAATGTTGTTGTCGTGTTTGTGCTTGTGAGGTAGGCAGTGAGAGCAGTTGCCGCTTGCGCCTCTTGGATTGCATAATAAAAGTTAGAAAAAGAAAAAACTGCGATAAAAACAAATACCGCGATAAATTTAAAAAACTTTACGGCTCTTGGCATCTTACTTATATTTTACCCGAGATTGCTTACTAAAGTAAGCGTTTTAGTGGATAAGATTGCTTATTTTTTAAATGGTGGAGCGCGTTCCGAAAAGAGTCTAAAAATAAATTTAATTATCAAATACAAAACAAAAGCCAAAATGGCATAGAGCAATATTTTGTGGCTCAAGATATACCCCAACACCACCAAGAGGAGCAAGTAAGCGCTTTTAAGCGGGCTGTCTAAGCTAAAGCCGGCTTCCTCCGCCAGCGAGGTGCTGGTAGCTGCGGTGGTTGTGCCCGCCTTGCCTTGAGTAGGTTTTAACGGAGCGGGGGCAATTTCTTTTCGGAGCTCATTTTTTTTGATTTCTATGTTGTTGGCCTGGGTGTCGGCGAAATTATTTATTGTGTCTACCACCGGCTTGGTAATGCCAAAGGCAAAATCAAACATTTTTTTGGCTACTTCCGCCGTAGTGGTGCCGCCGAGGTTTTTTATATCGCTGATGATTTTATCGGCGGTGGCGGTGGTCGCCATTTCGGTTTTGGGCGTGTAGTCGGCGGCCAAATCTTTTGATTGTTGCAGCTTTTCCAAATCTGCCTTTTGCGTGGGCGTTAGGTCTACCACTCTTTCGTCTACACCGGTTTGAGAATTTGTAATGGTGATTATTTCACTGGCGCCTCCTACTTTAGAGAGCTGGGCTTTTATAATTTTGGCTGAGATTTTGTGATTGCCGATAGTGGCCTGCCAATCGGTCCACACCTCTTTTATTTTGCCGCCGCCGGCAACGGAAAAATCCATCTTACCAATCGGAGTGTCGTTGTCATAAAATTCTGCCGTGCCCAGCAAATCATCGGCGCTGCTATTAAAGACAGCGGAGTAAATTCTAACTTTATCGCCATCATAAAAAGGATCTTTAGAGTACCAAATATTACCCTGCAAAAATCCCAGGTTGGTGTATGTAAGCGGAGCTACCGTTGCCGCATTAATGCAGCTAACAATTGATAGCTGAAGGCCAACGGCTAAAACAATAATTTTCCAAAAACTTTTCATCGCAGAATCCATTGGCTATATTATAGCAGAAATTATTTAGGCCGATATTGCAGCGCTTCCAAAATGTGTTGCTCGGAGATGTTTTCTTCTCCACCCAGGTCGGCAATGGTGCGGGCGAGTTTAATGGTACGATGGTAAGCGCGGCCGGAGAGGTCTAAACTTTTAGCGGCTTGGTTTAAAATTTTTGCCACCGGCTCCGATAAATACGCAAAAGCTTTCAACTCTTTATTGCTCATTTCGCTGTTAGTAAGTATGGGCAGCCCTTTGGGAGATTTTATTTTCTTTAATCTTTCTCGTTGGATGTTTCTGGCTCGCGCTACGCGTTCTTTAATAGTTTGCGAGGAATCTCCCGATGGAGCATTAGCTAAAAACTTTTCATGTTCCACTTGTGGCACCTCTAAATATAAATCTATTCTGTCTAAAATCGGGCCGGATATTTTTCTTTGGTACCTCTGGATAGACGCCTGCGAGCAAACGCACTCTTTGGTGCGCGAGCCCTTGTGGCCGCACGGGCACGGGTTCATTGTGCAAATCATAATAAACTTGGCGGGGAAGTTGATGGTGCCGCGCGCGCGGGCAACAGTAATAGAGCCGTCCTCTAGTGGTTGGCGCAAAGATTCTATCACCCTCTTCTCAAACTCGGGGAACTCGTCTAAAAGCAAAACCCCTCTGTGGCTTAGTGTAATTTCGCCCGGTTTGGGGTAATTGCCACCGCCAACAATGGCTACATAAGAGGAGGTATGATGCGGAGTACGCAGTGGACGCTGGGTTAAAAAATCTCCCTCTAAAATTCCGGCTACGCTATGGATAGCGGTGGTCTCTAAAATTTCCTCAAACGAGAGCGGCGGTAAAATTGCGGTAAACGCTTTGGCAAGCATTGTTTTGCCGGTGCCGGGTGGGCCCACCATTAGTAAATTATGGCCACCAGCTGCGGCTATCTCCAGCCCCCGCTTGGCTGTCTCTTGGCCCATGATGTCTTGGAAGTCGGTATTAAAAAATTTTTCTTCAACAACAATTTCTGTTTCTGGCGACGGTGTTAAATTAAAATTTATTTTTTCGTCTAGATGCTCGGCCACTTCTTTTAAGGTATCACAGCCAAAAATCTTAATGCCTCGTATTAACGCCGCCTCTTTTACATTTTCCTTCGGCAAATATAACTCCTCAAACCCTTTTTGTTTGGCGGTTTTAACTAGCGAGAGCGCCCCCTTGATGGGCCTAATTTTTCCGTCTAGCGCCAGCTCGCCCAAAAATATTTTTTTCTCCACTTCAAAATCCAGCTGGTCGGAGGCGAGCAAGTAGGCCAGAGCGATGGCCAAATCAAAAACAGGCCCCTCTTTTTTTAAATCGGCCGGCGCCAAGGAGACGATTACTTTTTGATTTTTAGATTGCGGAGATTCAAAGCCGGAATTTTTAATGGCGGCGGAAATTCGGTCTTTGGCCTCCTCCACCGCTTTATCGGGCAAGCCGACAATAGTAAAAGAGTGCAGTCCTCTGGCGAGATCCATCTCTACTTCAACAATGTCGGCTTTGAGCCCGACCACTTGCGCGGAAAAAGTTTTTACGGACATTGTGTTAATAGTATCAAAAATAAAAACATCACGCGAGGCGCGAGATGTTTTTATTGTATTTTTTACTATCTATTTTTAGTATGCTCGATGCAATAAACGGCGGTGGGGCTGGCTTCTAATCTTTTCTCCTCTATTTCTTTGCCGCAAATCTCGCAGATGCCGTATTTACCCTTTTTGATTCTATTTAGGGCCGCCTCAATCAAATCAACGTCTTCCTCAAAGCTTTCCTCCACGGCGGCTACGTTCTCCAGCTCCTCAAAAGTGTCGGCCAGTTCGTTGGGGTCGGAAGGTAAAACATTCATATCCGGGACAGTCGGCTCCCAGTCTCCAGGAGCATTTAGGTTTTGCTTGGCTACGCCGGCCATCTCTTTTTCCAGCATGGCCTTTTTGCTCTCCAGCTTCTTCTTAAAATATTCTATTTTATCTTTGTTTAACATAATATTGCCATAATGATATACAACCTCTATCTAAATGTAAAGCGTTTAAATATCTCATTCATTGCCTCCTCGCTGGTGGTAATGGCCAAGGTGTCTCGGTTTAAAAATGAGTAGACTAAAACAAGATTACCATCGGCGTCGTTTAGCTGTCTAAGGTCGTGGTTCTCTGCGGTTTGGTCTTTAAATTTATCGGAGGCGGTTACTTTTTTAACCGGCCATATTTTGCCAAGGTCATCAGCTATTTTATTTTCCCAGCCAATCATGCCGGCAAAAGCATTTTCGTACAGTTTTATTTTTAAAATCAGTATCGGGTATCTTTCGTTTCTGGAGAAGAGGCCGAACATATAAGAGCCCTCCAGCGCGCTTACTAAGTCGGTCGGAGGATTTATTTGGGCGGTTGCCAAAAATCCCGGTAGGTCAACGTAAGTTTCTTTTAAATCCTCTTCTTTTATAATCGGGACATATACAATATTATCTAGCGCAAATGGTTTTTGGATTTCTCTTCTGATTGCCCCCTCCAGCTCGCTCCGTGTGGCGTCTTTTAAAAATATTTCGTCTTGTTTTTCCGAAAAAATTAATGGCGCCGGAATCTGGGCATGTTGTTTTACCGGTAGCGGTTTATTGGCGGCAGTAAAAAACAAGTATCCAAGGTAGCCGGCCACTCCTACCGCGGCCACGATTAAAAGCATCAGCAATGGGTTGGCTTTTCGGGCGGACGCAAACTCTTCCGCTTGTTGCCCGCCTCTTTTTATTTCGGCGGCCACCATTTCTACTTTGCCGATGTTTTTTTCTTTGGCAAAAGCGGAAAAATCCGACTTATAAGTTCGGAGGGGAGAAATGGAGCTGTCGCTTTTTTTAAAGGCCGCTTCTTCGTCTTCCATTGCTTTTAATTATAACTTAGTTTTGGTATTATAAAAAATAACATGGATATTAATGGAGTCCAATTTAACGACAAATTCTCATTGCCCAATAATCCGCGGTTCCAGGCGGGCAAACCATCTAAAATGGTGGGCTGGGTTATTAAGTTTTCCGGCGGCTATATCAAAAACGAAAAGCAGGCTAACTATGCGCTGTTGGCTGTTGCCGTCATTGCGGTGGTCGTTGCCATTTTAAATTTTAGTTCGGGGAATAGTCAGAAAGTTAATTTTCCGGTCAATGCAATTAATCCAGACAACGCTGGTTCGCCGGCAGATATTCAATCTAATCAATGATGAAGCAATGACAACCCCAACAAATAAAAAACAGGGGAAATTAAAATCGGAGGGCGGTTTTACCCTAATAGAGATTATCGTTGCGGTGGCGATTGTTGGTTTTTTGGCTAGCATTATTTTTGCCAGCACTAAAGAGGCCAGAATAAGGTCTCGTGATGCCAGGAGAAGAGAGGATTTGATTCAAATAAGGACGGCCCTTAACATCTATTATGACAGGTTTGGTAACTGGATAGAGACGGCCAGCGGTTGCGGCTGGAACGGAGACGGAGCGGGATGGTTCAACGTTGGAACTGGCTCATACCCCAAGGCAATGTCAAAGTGTCTTTCTGATGCAGGAATTATCCCCTCCGAAATAAAGGATCCCACCGGAGGGACAACATCAAATCCCACAGCGGGGTATTCGTACATGAAATATCATTGCGGATCCGGGAATCAAAAACAAGTTTACGTCTTTGCCAAGCTGGAAAGTTTACCTCAAAGTGCAACAGCCACAGATGGAACTTGTTGCTCTACTTGCGATACCAGCTACGGGATGAACTATTTCTTGAAAGTTCAGTAATAAAAATGCCCCAGTTTGGTGGGGCATTTTTATTTGCGGATTATCTTCTAAACTCTCGGCGAGGGCCGGAGCTCCTTGGTCTGTCGTCGCCGCCTTCTCTCCTTGGCGGTCTTTGATCTTGAGACGGATTATAGTTTGGGTCGGCTTGTTTTAGAGAAAGGTTTACTCTGCCTTTTTCGTCGATGCCGATAACTTTTACAGTTACTATTTGGCCCGGCTTAACAATGTCGGTAACTTTTTCCACTCTAAATGGAGCCAGCTCCGAAATGTGGACCAATCCCTCTTTGCCTGGCGCAACTTCTACCATTGCTCCGAACTCAAACATCCTGGTTACTGGTCCGGTAGCCAACTCGCCTGGCTCAAACTCTTTAACAATATTCTCAACCATTTGTTTGGCGGAGTCAGCGCTCTCCACATTTTTTCCGGTAATAAGCACCGAGCCGTCTTGCTCTATATCAATTTCGGCGCCGGTTCTGTCTATAATGCTGTTAATCATTTTGCCGCCCGGTCCGATAACCTCTCCAATCTTAGATGGATCAATCATGATTTTAATTATTCTCGGAGCGGTTGGGGCAAGTTCGGCGCGTGGAGCGGCGATAGCGGAAAGTAGTGTTTCCATTACTTTTTTGCGAGCCTGGGCTGACCTAACCATCGCTTCTTTTAACATTTCTACGGTTAACCCCTCCAGTTTGCAGTCCAGTTGGATAGCGGTAATGCCGTTAGCCGATCCGGTAACTTTAAAATCCATACCGCAGTAGTGGTCCTCAATGCCCTGGATGTCGGTAAGGATTTTGTATTTGCCATCTCTAACCACAATGCCTGTTGCGATTCCAACTACCGGCGCCTTAATAGGTATGCCGGCGTCCATTAACGCCAAAGTAGAGGCGCAGGTGGAGCCCATTGAGGTGGAGCCGTTAGAGGCCATTGATTCGGAAACAATTCTAATTGTGTAAGGAAAAACATCCCGGTCTGGGATAATTGCCTCAAGTGCTCTTTCTACCAGCGCGCCGTGCCCTATTTCTCGTCTGCCTGGCGAGCCCATTCTGCCTGTTTCTCCGGTAGAGAACGGTGGAAAGTTATAATGATGCATAAAATGCTTTTCCATTTTTACTTCCATCCCCTCTATTAGCTGAGCGTCTTTTGGCCCGCCCAAAGTAACAATTGAGAGCACATGAGTGCCGCCTCTAAAAAATACTCCCGAGCCGTGAGAAAGAGGAAGCAGCCCCGTGCTGGCAAAAAGCGGGCGAACCTCGTCTAGTTTTCTTCCGTCCGGTCTCCTCTCTTTTTCTAAAATATTTGTTTGGATGACTTTTTTTACTTCCTCCTCAAATAAATCATCGGCAAAATGTTTTTCGGTGTTGGGCATGGTCTCCGCAAACAGCTTCATCCATTTATCTTTAAGAGCATACCTTTCGTCTTGGTGTTTGTTGTAGATAGTGTCCTCCAAATCGCCGATGACATTCTTTTCAAATAAATCGGCAACCTCCTGAGGAAATTTATCCAACTTTACTTCTTGTTTCTTTTTTCCAATTTCTTTTATAACTGATTCCTGGAACTCAATCACTTTGGCAATCTCCTCTACGGCTTTGTCTAAAGCGCCGCCGGCCATCTCCTCCGTAATTTGTTTGGCGCCGGCCTCAATCATATTAATAGAACCTTTTTTGCCGGAGATTACGATATCGGAAAGAGAGTTTACCTTCTCCTCGTACTTGGGGTTAGCAACCATCTGGCCGTCGATGTGGGAGATTCTTACCGCGCCTACTGGTCCGTTCCATGGGATGTCAGAGATGCCGAGAGCCAAGGATGCGGCTAAAATGGAGGCCACATCGGGATCGTTTTGAGAATCCAGCGAAAGAGTGGTAACCGTTACCTGGACCTCGTTTCTCATTCTGGCGTCAAAAAGCGGGCGGATGGTTCTGTCTACCAATCTTCCGGTTAAAATTGCTTCGTCCGACGGTCGGCCCTCTCTCTTCATAAAGCGGCCGCCCAAAATCATGCCAGCGGCATAAAATTTTTCCTGATACTCTACCATTAAGGGGAAATAATCTATCCCCTCTCTAATACGTTTGCTGATTACGGCGGTGGCAAAAACCGCGGTGCCGCCCAAGCGTACCATTACCGAACCGTTAGCCTGATCGGCTAAATTAGAAACTTCTACCACGAGCTTCTCGTTGGCGAAGTTTGTCTCAAACTTTTTTGTTTGCATATACTTTTACTTTGCGAGTAGAAAGTAGAATGTTGAAAGCAGAACTTGGTACTTGCCCGACCCGTTTGGGTTTAGGATTCCGCACTCTGCACTCTACTCTCCCCTCTTATTTAATTTATCCCGACCGACACGTCGGGACTGTTAAACTATTTTAATAAAAATCTTTTTTGATTGGAACTTAAATCCACAAAGGCGTCGGCTTCTTCTTGCAGGGCGCTAGAGGCGGATTTGCCGAAAGCCAGCACCTCCACTCGTCTGCCTTGGTTTTTTAAGTATTCCACTAGCGGAATATAATCTCCGTCTCCGCTGGCAATCACAATTACATCCACAATGCCCGAGGTCTTAATGGCGTCTACTGCCAAGCCCACATCCCA
>JAHFLR010000079.1 GCA_023244795.1 bacterium | reverse complement strand
TGTTTTGACTATTGAATAATATAAAAAGCGCTTTTTAAACGCAATATAGCTATGTTAGTAAAAAACCCAAAGGAAGTCAAGCGCTACACCGGTAGGTTGTCTAAGTCATCTTTGCCCAGCTCCAGGTCGTCTTTAAACACCTCATCAGAAAAAAGGGGCTTTTTAGGCTCCTCTTTTTTCTCGAGTTCTTCTTTGCTTTCTGGCTTGTCTTTTTCAGACTCGTCCATAAACTTTATTTTTTACCCTCAATAATACTTTGCGCGATGTTGCTAGAGACAACGGCATAGTGGTCAAATTCCATTGTTGAGTTGCCACGGCCTTCGGTCATAGATCTTAAGGCGGTAACATAGCCAAACATTTCGGAGAGCGGCACCTGGGCTCTAACCGTTCGTAGGCCTCCTCGCTCGCCCATTTCCTCTATCTGGCCTCTCTTGGAGTTTAAGTTGCCGGTGATGTCTCCCAAAAATTTATCTGGAACAATAACCTCTACCTTCATAACCGGCTCTAGGATTACCGGCTTGGCTCTTCTGGCGGCTTCTTGCAAAGCCATAGATCCGGCGATTTTAAAGGCCGATTCCGATGAGTCTACTTCGTGATAAGAGCCATCGTAAAGCTCAACGGAAATATCCACCAAGTTAAACCCGGCCACCACACCTTTTTCCATCGCTTCTTTAACACCTTTTTCAATCGGAGTAATAAATTCTTGAGGAATGGCGCCTCCCTTAATGGAGTTAGTAAACTCAAAACCCTTGCCTCTCTCAAGCGGCTTGACTCTAAGCCTCACGTGGCCGTACTGGCCCTTACCTCCAGATTGTTTGATGTATTTACCTTCTGCTTCGGCTTCTCCTAAAATGGTTTCTCGGTAGGCCACTTGCGGCTTGCCAACGTTGGCCTCAACTTTAAACTCTCTCTTCATTCGGTCTACCAAAATTTCCAAGTGCAATTCGCCCATACCGGAGATAATTGTTTCCGAAGTCTCTTGGTCTGATTTGATTTTAAATGTTGGGTCTTCGTCAGATAATCTGCGCAATGCAAAGCCCATTTTTTCTTGATCCGCCTTTGTTTTTGGCTCAATCCTCATAGAGATAACCGGCTCGGGGAAGGTAATCTCCTCCAAAATAATCGGTCTCTGCTCGGAGCAAAGAGTGTTGCCCGTTCTGGTTTCCTTTAACCCTACGATGGCGGCAATCTCTCCGGCATAAACACTTTTTACCTCTTCTCTATCGTTGGCATGCATTCTTAAAATTCTACCGACTCTTTCTTTGTTGCCAGTGGAGCTGTTGTAAACATAAGAGCCGGCCTCTAGTGTGCCCGAGTAAACTCTAAAGTATGTTAGCTGACCAACAAACGGATCGGTTTGCAATTTAAAAGCGAGAGCGGCAAAGGGAGCGTTGTCATCGGCAAAAATCTGCACATCGGCTCCGGTATCGGCATCTTTGGCAATAATTGGCGGAACATCGAGCGGGCTTGGCAAATAATCAACGACGGCGTCTAGTACTAATTGGATAGCTTTGTTTTTTAGGGCCGAGCCGCAAAAAATCGGAACAATGCTGTTATCAATTACCGACTTTCTTAAAATTACTTTTAGTTCGTTTAGTGGAATTTCTTTTCCGCCCAGATACTCCTCCATCATTTTTTCGTCTTTCTCAACAATCTTTTCTATCAGTTCGTTATGATACTTTTTGGCATCCTCAAGCATATCGGCTGGGATCTCGCCCTCTATTATTTTTTCTCCATGGTCGCCCTCAAAAGTAAACGCCTTCATGGTTAGCAAGTCCACCACGCCCTTGTGATTTTCTTCCAAGCCAATAGGCAACTGCGCCCTCACGGCATTGGTGGTTAATCTCTCGGTAATCGTGCTAAAACATTTTTCGAAACTGGCGCCTGTTCTGTCTAGTTTATTGGCAAAACAAATTCTGGGCACCTTGTATTTATCGGCTTGTCTCCACACCGTTTCCGATTGCGGCTCAACGCCGGCGACGCCGTCAAAAACAACCACGGCTCCGTCTAGCACGCGCAAAGAGCGCTCTACCTCCACGGTAAAATCTACGTGGCCGGGAGTGTCGATAATGTTGATTCTGTGTTCTAGGGATTTATCTCCTTTTTTGTAGGTTGGTGTCCAAAAACAAGTAGTAGCGGCAGAGGTAATGGTAATGCCTCTCTCCTGCTCTTGTTCCATCCAGTCCATAATGGCCTGGCCCTCATGCACCTCGCCAATTTTATGGGAGACGCCGGTATAAAAAAGCACTCTTTCGGAGAAAGTTGTTTTGCCCGCGTCAATGTGGGCCACAATGCCAATATCTCTAACTCTTTCTAATGGGTAATCCCTAGACATAATTTTCTACCAAGCCAAGTGGGCAAAGGCCTTGTTGCCTTCGGCCATTCTGTGGACATCCTCTCTCTTCTTAATGGCTGAGCCCTCGTTTTTAGAAGCGGCAATCAGCTCGTCGGTTAAACGCTCCACCATAGTGCCTCCTTTTTTAGCTCTAGCAGCGGCCAAAAGCCATCGGTAAGCCAACGCCAAGCGTCTGTCTAAAGAAACTTCTTTAGGTACCTGATAGTTAGCGCCACCAACCCTTTTTGATTTAACCTCAACTGTCGGAGCGGCGTTTTTTATCGCTAACTCAAAAATCTCCATTGGATCTTCCACCTTGGCCTTTTTCTTTATTTCGTCTAATGTGCCGTAAACTATATCT
>JAHFLR010000022.1:5567-10010 GCA_023244795.1 bacterium | reverse complement strand
GAATTTAAAACAGAAGACGCAATGAAAAAGACACTGGAGCTGGGCAAATCATACCCCTTCCAAATCTTAATCTTTGAGCCAAAAGACCATCGATTGGTATTAAGCTATCTAGAGGATCCGACCAAAGTAAAAGAGGAGGTTCCGGCAGAGGCTGCAGACATTAACTAAGTTTAGTTAAACTTAGTTAAACCCATTCATCGCATTGCTCACGCCCTCCGCAAGGAGGGTGTTTAGTGTCTCCGTAACTTTTTTAGAGTTCTTTTTAACTATTTCCATTTCTTTTGGAGAGAACCTCCCGACAATGAAATCCAAAAGTTTTTTATTGTCCGGTTTTTTGGGCTTGCCGCTTGGCGTGGTTGGGCAGATACCCACCTTGATACGCACAAAGGCCTCGGTTTTAAGTGTTCTCATTATGGATTCCACCCCCTTGTGCCCACCGGAGCCGCGGTTAAAGGTCATCTTCATCTTGCCCAGGGGCAAATCAATGTCGTCGTGGAGCACTATCAGATTTTCGGCCCATAGGGCGTCTTTCTTTTTTCCGTTTACTACAATCTTCTTTTTCTTAACTATTTTACCAACCAGCGTTTTTAAGCTTGCGCCGGACTTGTTCATAAAAGTTTCCGGCTCTATGATCATAAATTCTTCTTTTTTAACTTTACCCTCGCCGGTTAGAGCCATCAGCTTTTTGTTCGGCTCCAGGCCGTTTTTTAAATTCTCTTTAATAAAATTCGCCAAAACCAACCGCCCCGTGTTATGACGCGTGGCTTCGTACTCCCCCCCCGGATTCCCCAAACCTATGATGTAAAACATGACCAAATTATACAACGCCTCCCAACACTTGCAAATCGTGCACTTATGTTTAGTATAAAAGGCAGAAAACGATTGTACCCTCAATGCTCCATAGACAAGAGGAGGCCAACAAAATGGAGACTGGCACCGCTTTAAACATTTTATATTGCCTCGGCTCTTATGCCGCAATGACCCAAGTCATTGCCATCGAAAGCATTATTGTCGTCCATGTTGCGAAAAAGGAAGATGGCTCTATCGCCGACGCTCTCATGTGTACACCGTTTGGGATGATGCTGACATGCGCCCTTTCTGTTTGGTTGTGGCCGGTCTTGATGATGGAGTCCCTGCTGATTTGCCGGAAACGGTGGAACAGCAACTCCCGCAGAGACCACTTCTGTCTGAAATTCGCATCAATCTGCATTGTCGCCCCCATAACAATCAGCTCGTTCATTAACGCAGATATTTTTGCCAAGAACTCCTTCTGGCTGTGGGCTATAATTATGTGCGCATTTACCTTTCTCTATATAAGGTATATCAAAATCGTTTGGCCCCGCTACAACAGCCACCTCTAACCCTCGGGCTAAACAATGCCGCTTCGCCGCTCTCGCCCTCCTCGGGCTTGAGCGGCTTTTTTTATTAAATAATCCCCACGGAATGACTTCGCAAGTCCTTCCGTTATTCTAAAAACAAATCTTTATTGCTCGTCATATCTAGATCCTTAAGCCATTCGGAAATATTTTTCTCGTATCCCCCGTTTTCATCAAAAAATCTCAGCAGCTCATCCCGTTGAGTTATCGATGGCATGTTGTCCCTACCCAAGTAATCCAAATGGCTGCTCCATTTGTAGTTTTCTAAAAATTTAATAGCTTTGTTGTAATCTTTCAATCTTCCTTCCCGCCATTCGTGGAATTCAAAATCTAAGGGGTTAAAGTGTATATAGTATGGCAAATGTATAAAATGAGCATCTCTGATAACCGGTATAGATTTATACCTTCCTTCAAACAAGGCTCCCTTCCGCTCATATTTTGCATTAAAATATTTTGAGTAGCCAATATTTAACTTGGTCATAAACTTTCTCACGCCATCTTCAACCAAGGGGCTCAACAATAAATGATAATGGCTATCCATCAAACAAAAGGCATGAATCAAAACTAACAATTTCCTAGGTCTCTCGATAACGGAGAAGGAAGGACTTCGCAAGTCCTTCCTTCTAAATCGCTTTGTGTAGTTTATTATGGATTTGTTTTGGTCATTAAACTCGAAAAGGTTGTGGATAAAACGATTTCTATCTTCATCGTCTAAAAATATTTTTCTTTTATCAACTCCCCGATTCAAAGTATGAAAAAATTCCATATTAATAATCTTACCCAAATGGTAGGACTTCGCAAGTCCTACCATTTGACTTTTGGAATGCGGGTGGTAGTTTAAAAACAGAACGCATCAATATTGAGACCCCAACAAGGAGGAGAATCGTGAAGATTTTGCGCACTTCCGTAATGTTTAACATGGCCACCGAAATGACACCGGCCGAGGCTGGTGTCCTGATCAACAGGTTCCCGAGGAACGTCCACATCGGAGACCCCATTCGAATGGAGTGTTTCGACGTGTTGTCTCTCCAAGTGACAATCTTCGCCGTCCTCGAAGACCTCGAGAGAGCGGCCAAGTTTACGAGGGAGCTCCACGAGTTCCTCGGTACGATTGGAGCTCGGGTGCGCGCACTCGAACTGTTTGGCGCTCCCTAGTTCTCGCGCCCTAAGTAGGCATTTGTTGCCCCCTCCCACGAGGGGGCATTTATTTTAAACAAAATGTTAAACACTCGGTGTCTAACATCTAACATCCTACGAAAGAAAAAGCCCCCAAACGCCGAAACGCGGGGGCACGAGAGACCTGCTCCTAAAACGTGAGGGAGCAGAGAAATGCAATGAACAAAATGATACTCGACATGAAGGATATGATGGAAATGACGAACAAGTACACGCAGTGGACTTTCGCTCTGAACTGGGCTATGACCCCGCAAGACTGAAAAGACAACACGCCCGACAACGCCATAATAGCCGCAAAGATCAGGGCAATTGCCTGATGGTTCTCAACAAATCCCATTGCCGATGCCAGCATCTCCCCCTCCTTGGTGAGTACGTTCTGCCTACATATTACTCTCCCGAGGGCAAATGTCTATATTTTAAGGAGTTGCAAAGCGCAAAAATTTGCTGTATTATCCATCTGTAATGAGAAGTAAGCAATCCGGTTTTTGGCAGTTTTTTGAGTTCATTAAATTTGCCGCTATCGCCGTCGCTATTGTTCTACCCATAAGAATGTGGGTGGCCCAACCCTTTATTGTAAGCGGTCTTTCTATGTACCCGACCTTTAAAGATGGCGATTATCTGATTGTCGACGAGCTTTCTTATAATTTTAGAGAGCCCCAAAAAGGAGACGTAATTATCTTTAGATACCCCGTAGATCCTCAAAAGTACTTTATTAAAAGATTGATGGGCCTGCCGGGAGACAAGGTAGAGATTAACGGCCAAGAGGTTACCCTCAAGACCGGAGAATACTACGTTTTGGGCGACAACCGAGATAAAAGCTACGACTCCAGAGCGTGGGGCACCGTACCGAAGAAAAATATCATCGGGAGAGCTTTCGTCAGGCTTCTCCCCGTAACTCAGGTTGGTTATCTGCCGGGGGCAGGTATTAAAATTTAAATAATATGTCAACAAAAAAAGAGTTTAAAAAAGAAACCGTCCAAACTCCGCGAGGAATGCATGACATCCTACCGGATGATTATCTTTACTATCAAACAATCTACGACAAAATGGAGGAGATTGCCGAGTATTACGGCTTCTTCCCCATCCAGACTCCCCACGTAGAAAAAACTGATCTTTTTACCGCCGCCGCGGGAGAAGCGACCGATATTGTGGAGAAGCAAATGTACAACCTTAGGGGAGGAGACAACTTATCTCTGCGACCGGAGGGCACACCGGGAGTAATGCGCGCCTACGTAGAGCACGGCATGCACACCTGGCCACAGCCGGTGATGTTTTGGTACAAGGGTTCTTTTTTTAGACACGAAAAACCGCAAAAGGGCCGCTTGAGAGAGCTGCAACAATTCGGCATGGAGATTTTAGGAGAAGACAAATCAATTGCGGAATCAACCATTATTAAAATAATGTCTTTGGCGCTAGACGACCTCGGCTTGGGGCCGATAACCGTACACGTAAACTCTCTGGGAGATAAAGAATGCCGAGGAGCCTACAAAAAAGAACTGGTAACTTACTACAAAAAGAGAGGAAAAAATTTATGCAAAGATTGCAAGAGAAGGCTGGTTAAAAATCCACTGCGTCTTTTGGATTGCAAAGAAGAAAAATGCATCGAAATAAAAAGAGAGGCGCCGCAGATGGTAAACCACCTATGCTCCGCCTGCAAAGAACATTTTAAAGAAACCATCGAGCTACTGGAGGCCAATAACGTTGCCTATACTCTCGATACTCACTTGGTCCGAGGTTTGGATTATTACACCAGAACGGTTTTTGAGATTTTTGCCGAACCCAAAGAGGGGGATCTTGGAGCGCCTTTGGCGCTTGGCGGAGGAGGCCGCTATGATTACCTCGGTAAGATTTTTTCCAACAGAGATGTCCCCGCCTGCGGAGGAGCGTTGGG
>JAHFLR010000022.1:0-5557 GCA_023244795.1 bacterium | reverse complement strand
CTAGCCATGAAAGATAGAGGGCTAAGTCCGCGCCAAAAAAGAAAACCCAAGGTATTTTTGGTCCAACTCGGCCAAGCCGCAAAACTAAAAAGCTTTGGCATTATAGAAATGTTGCGCAAGGCTAAAATTCCGGCCTCTCAGTCAATCGGCAAAGATAGCCTAAAGGGCCAATTAAAGATAGCGTCCAAGTTGCGGGTCAACCATGCGCTTATCCTTGGGCAGAAAGAAGCGATAGAAAACACGGTAATCGTCCGAGAGATGGAGTCAGGTTCGCAAGATACAGTTAAAATTGACAAGTTGGTCGAGTTTTTAAAGAACAAGGATTAATTTATATGGCAAAAACAAAAAAAATACACATTGTAAATGTTCAAAAAAAGGAGAACGAATCCCCGGCAAATCTTTTAAAAAGGTTTACTCGTAGGGTCCAGGAGTCTAAAATTTTGCCCAAGGCCAAAAGTCTTAGATTTAAAGCCAGGCAGCAATCCACTCTAAAGAAAAAAGAAAAAGCTCTAAAAAGAATCGTTCGCCAGAAAAAAGTAGAACATCTCAAAAAACTTGGTAAAATAGACTAATGGGGATAACCCATTGGAAAAGACTAGGTGAGAAAATTCTCGGAAAGAAGTATAATCTAAGCATAGTTCCTGCTGATAGTTTTTTTATTAGAAAACTAAACAAAAAATACAGGAACAAAAACAAGAGCACCAATGTCTTGTCTTTCCCGTTGGATAAAAATAACGGGGAAATATTCATTAATGAGGCGTTGGCCAAAAAAGAGGCCATTAAATACAAGCTGCCCCTCAAAGATTATACCGACTATCTAATTATCCACTCCCTCCTGCATCTTAAGGGGTACGACCACGGCGCTAAAATGCGAGCGGAAGAAGCAAAAATAATTGAAAACTTAAAGTTAAAAATTAAAAACTAATCCAAAAAATATTCTTGGAATGGCCAGAAACATCATAACAGGCATCGACATAGGCAGCTCCATAACAAGGGTTGTTGTGGCCGAAGAAAAAAAGGGTTCACTCCCCCACATTTTAGCCGCTGTTTCTAAGCCAACTTCCGGCCTCCGCAAGGGCTATGTCACCGATATAGAATCGGTCGGGCAAAGCGTAATTTCCGCCATCAAGGGAGCGGAGAAAGCTGCCGGTATACAAATTAAACATGCTTACCTGGCGATTGGGGGCATTAGCTTGGGCTCTGTAAAATCCAAAGATTCCACCACCGTATCTCGCGCCGATGCGGAAATCTCTGACCCGGATATTAAAAGATTGCTAGAGCAGTGCGAGTCTGGGCTAACCAATATGTCTAATAAATATATTCTCCATAGAATTCCTCTTTCTTACAAAATTGACGGCAACCCGGCGCTAGGCAGACCGCTAGGGATGAAGGGCGCCAAACTAGAGGTGGAGATGCTATTTATTACCTCTCTGGCTCAACACGTTGAGGATCTCATCCACGCGGTAGAGAGCTCCGGCATTGCCATTGATGATATCGTGGCCTCGCCCTATGCCTCAAGCTTTGCCGCCCTCACTAAACAACAACGAGAGGTGGGTTGTATTTTAACCAACATCGGCTCCAGTACCGTTTCTATAGTCGTTTTTGAGGAAGGTAAACCTCTCTCTTTGGAGGTCTTCCCCATCGGCTCCGCTCATATTACTCACGATATCGCCCTGGGTATGCAAGTGCCGCTAGAGGAGGCCGAAAAAATAAAAACAGAATATGGCTCATCCGAGGGAATCTCTAAAAAGAAACTCTCCGATATTATAGATGCCCGGCTAAACGATATTTTTGATTTAATAGAAGCTCATCTTAAAAAAATAAACCGCAATGGGCTGTTGCCCGCCGGTATAATTTTAGTTGGAGGCGGCTCTAACTTAGTAAGTTTAGACGAAATCGCCAAGTCCTCATTAAAACTTCCGGCTAAGGTTTGTAAATCTTTTGAGAGAGGGTTCGCCAAATCGCAAGGCCCCAACTCCAAAGATTATGTCCTCACCGATCCGGCTTGGTCTGTGCCGCTCGGACTTATTTTGATAGGTATTAAAGACGAAGAACTGGGCATCCGCGAACCGGGAGAAGCCAACGTTCTCGGTAAAACTCGGGGAGCTTTCTCCAAACTCTTGCGCAACTTTATGCCTTAAAAGTTTGTTAAACGTTGTCCCATTCTTTGGGTAAAATTTTGGCCTGACGGAGAATTTCCGCAAGTAAGTGTCTTGAAATATCTCCTTTATGGGGGTTGGGAATATGAATCTTAAATTCACTTTTTATCATAAACAGGTGACGACCACCGGAATACGGGCCGTCAAATCCTAACTTTCGTAATTTCTGCACCAACTTTCTCCAAGATATATTTTTAGGCATTTTTTACAAGCTGGCGGCGATCAACTTTGATGTTGAAACCGGAAACCTTTTCGTGACTCCTTATCTTTAACAACAGCCAATCTTCCAAAACCTCCTTGAGTTCTTTTCTACAATCCTCCAGATTCTTAGCGCTAGCCCAAACGCCATTTAAACCAGCCACCTCACCAAAATAAGCCCCGTCTTTTAGGAGCTTATATTTTGCTGTTTTTAGTTTTTTTATTATAAATTCACTCAACATAATTTAATATTAGTGCTTTTTTTATTAAAATCAAGCCCTCTTGGTCGGCCTCACAAGCCCGACAGCGGTTGGCAAAAGAAAAAGCCCCGGGCGGATTGGATACCGCCACGGGACTCACTAAAGAACTATACTACAAACAGAGGGAGTTTGTTGATGGCTCCGCAATACGGGCACCGCACTCCTGGCTGGTTCACCATAGGAATGCGCTCCCTGAATGTTCCGGAGCATTTGCCACAGGTTATGGTCCATTTGGGACCCGATCCAAAGAGAGAAAAATTAAATCCGGAAGCGCTCTTGGGTCTAACCGTTCCATCTGACATGACACCCCCTTTTTTTCTATTACGCCCAAGAAAAGTGCGGCGTCATGACAATGGGCCCAGAACAGGACGGGCCACATGATGCTTCTTGACGATCTCCTCATCCGTCATGCTACCAAACTTGATAGCGGCCTTGATAACCGCAGTCATCTGACATCGTCGTTGGGAATTCAGCCTTACTGCCATAATTGCGTCGTAGACCTCGTTGCCAAAATGTCCCGCTATTGCGCGAGCGATAAAGTGTTCATGTTTATCCTTCTTGGACATTACTGCCCCCCCTCTGTTGCGCTATTGCCGCGATGCCATTGCAATCGGGCTGTTTCCTTCTGCATTATATTATGCCAAAAAGCCGGCAAAAGTCAAATTTTATTTTCTTCTTGACGCTCAAAAAATACCTGCTATCCTATATGTATTATGGTAAAAGTAAATCCGGAAATTGAGTCGTTCGCTAGAATAAAAGTTTTAGGTGTAGGCAATTCCGGTACCAACTCTGTTAATCATATGGTCCGCTCCAAATTAAAGGGTGTGGAGTTTATTGCCATTGATACCGACGCGCAAAAGCTGCATCACAGTTTAGCTTCCAACAAAATTCATATCGGTAAAAATTTAACCAAAGGCTTGGGTGGCGGAATGAACCCCGAACTCGGCAAACAAGCAGCAGAAGAAACTAAAGAGGCTATCCAAGAAACAATCAAAGGCGCCGACATGGTTTTTATCGCCTGCGGATTCGGCGGAGGCACCGGCACCGGCGCCGGCCCGGTAGTTGCCAAGATTGCTAAGGAACAAGGTATTTTAACCATCGGTGTTGTTACCAGGCCGTTTAGTTTTGAGGGCGCCCAACGCGCCAAACTGGCAGAAGCCGGTATCAACAACCTAAAAAATTCTGTTGATGCTCTTATCGTTATACCTAACGACAGGATTTTAGGCATGGTAGAAAAAGACACTACTTTTATTTCGGCCTTCCAAATGTGCGACGAAGTTTTAAGGCAAGCAGTAGAGGGCATCTCGGATTTAATCACTATGCCGGGCATCATCAATGTTGATTTTGCCGATGTAAGAACAGTTATGCAAAACGCCGGTTCCGCGCTAATGGGCATCGGCTACGGCACAGGAGAAAGGAGAGCCGAGTTGGCGGCCAAAATGGCTATAAACTCTCCCCTGTTAGATGTTTCCATCGACGGCGCTAAGGGTGTTCTGTTTGCCATCTCCGGAGGAGACTACCTAACAATGGTAGAGATCCAAGAGGCCGCCGGTATTATAACGGAAGCCATAGACAGCGACGCCAGAGTTATTTTTGGAGCCATTAAAGACGAACGACTTAAAAAAGGAGAGGTCAAAATCACTGTTATTGCTTCCGGCTTCCCCGAGGGCAAGGGTATCAAAAAGCCAAACGTCTTCCCTTTTAGCTCCCCAGTAAACAAACAGGAAGAGAGGAGAGAGATGAGAGAAAAGAGAGAGGACGAAGTTATCATTAAAGCGGAAGACAAAAGCAGAGAGGAAGAAAACAAGAAGGACGATGAGGAGTGGGATGCTGTCCCCGCATTTTTAAGAAGAAAAAGATTATAATTTAATCTAATTTTACCAAGTAGTAGTTACTAATTAATAGTTATCTAATTTATTTATGCCAGAAGAAAATAAAAACATGTCCGTGCCGGTAGCTATCGTGATAGCTGCCTTAATAGTTGCGGCAGCAATATTTTTTACCAGAAACAGTTCCACTGCCCCAAAGGGAACCGCAAATAACAATCAACCCCAGCAACAAGGTGAGCAGCCGCAGGCCAATAACGAGAAGCCGGCCCCCATTACAGACGCAGACCACGTTTTGGGAGATCCAAACGCGCCAATCACTTTTTTGGTTTACTCCGACCTACAATGCCCGTATTGCAGAAGATTCCACGAGGACACTATAAAACAAATGATGGATGAGTACGGCAAGCTCGGCAAGGTGCGTTTAGTTTACAGACACTTCCCATTACCGGCCTCTCTACACCCAAATGCGCTTAACTTTGCGTTAGCGTCAGAATGTGTTACCGATCTGGGTGGCAAAGCAAAATTTTGGGAATTTATCGATAAACTTTTTTCAACCAATGGCCAAACACTAGACGACGCTCTCGCAATAGCTCAATCTCTCGGGGTTGATAAGGTCAAAGTTAAAAGCTGTGTTGATAGCCAAAAATTCTTACAGAAGATCCAGGATAACCAATCCGATGGCGCCAGAATCGGCGTAGCCGGAACTCCTTACTCCGTAATAATGACCAAAGACGGAAAAGTTACTCCAATAGACAGAGGAGCTATCCCCTACACCGAGCTCAAACCGCTACTAGAGAGAACCTTGGGCAATCAATAATCAACCTTTAAAAACCCCGGCATTTGCCGGGGTTTTTATTTTTACGACAAGTGGTACTTATTTGGGCTTAGATACTAAATACTCGTAGGCCGAGAGAGCGGCTTTGGCCCCTTCGCCGATAGCCACCGCGTATTGCTTGTATTTAGTGTTAGAGATATCGCCGGCGGCAAAAACACCCGGTATAGAAGTTTTCCCTTCGTTATCTATAATCACCTCCCCGAAATCATTAAACTTAACCAGATCTTTTGCAAAGGCGCTGGCCGGGACCCAGCCAATATGCACAAAAACGCCCTG
>JAHFLR010000021.1 GCA_023244795.1 bacterium | reverse complement strand
AGCCTGCCTCCTGGCAAGTTAATTTTGATATAATCTTAATATCATATGAAGCTGCAGGTTGATTTTAAAAGGGTAATAGGTTATTTTAATCTAAACAGCGAGAGGGGCTTGTTTGTTAATTGGTCCAGGGATTGGAAGGTGGCCCTGGTTTGCTCCTTTATGCTTTTAGTGATTGTTTTTGCGGTTGATGCTTCCACGCTGCTCTCTGTTAAGGATAAGATAGAGGCGCCGGTGGAGAGTGGCTCCAAGGATAAGGAGGTAAGGATAAACGACGCCCTCCTTCAAAAAGCCTTGGGCGATATCAGCGCCCGGAAGGAAATTTTTAACAAAAATTTTATTTTGGTGGCGCCCTCTTCGTCTTCAACACCAATCAGGTAGGATGCCCTTGTAGTTCAATGGATAGAATAGGACCCTTCTAAGGTCTAGATCTAGGTTCGATTCCTAGCGGGGGCACAGGGATAAATTAAGGGCGGTTAGCTCAGTTGGTAGAGCGCTTCATTTACACTGAAGATGTCACAGGTTCGAGTCCTGTACCGCCCACAAAATATGGGCAAATAGCGCTCATTGACTTTTGAGCTAAAAAGTGATATAATTAGATTATTAAAAGATTAACTAAAACCCAACCATGGACGGAGAAAAAAGACATCAATCTAACGAATCTAACGAATCCGACAAACAAGAGGAGCTTTTTGAGCTTCCCCGAACCTATAGTATTTCTGCGGAGGAGGAGGCAATGTTTAACGGAATAGATCTCGGAGCGTTTGGCGAAGCTCTTGAGAAAAGAGATAAAAAGCTATCGGCTTTTGTTTCTCAGCAAATAGAAAAATCTAAAGGAGACGGCGTGATGGTTAAGGGCCTAGAGAATCTCTTGGAGAGGGCAAACAATGGCACCCTTGCCCTGGAACTAGAAATCGACCGACTCAAAAGAAATCGCAGTAGCAAATAATTTTGTGAAAAAAGAAATAAAAATAATATACGAAGATAAAAACCTGCTGGCTATTAACAAGCCAGCAGGTTTAATGGTGCACCCTACCGCCGATACTAAAGAAAAGACTTTAGTTGACTGGTTGCTTAAAAAATACCCAAAGATTGAGGGAGTGGGCGACCCATCGGCAAGCTCAGGGCAAGTGGACCCGCTTAGGCCCGGTATTGTACACCGCTTAGATAAAGACACCTCCGGCGTTTTAATAGTCGCCAAAACTCAAGAAGCTTTTGATTTTTTTAAAAAGCAATTTGCCGAGAGGGAAATTAAAAAGGAGTACTTGGCGCTAGTGGACGGCCACTTAAAAAAAGATTGGGGTATCATAGATTTACCCATCGGCAAAAGTAAGGCCGACTTTAGAAAAAAAACAACTCAAACAAAATCAGCCGGCAAGACAAGAGAAGCTCAAACAGAGTACAGAGTGTTGGAAAAATTTGATAAGTACGACCTGGTGCAACTTTTCCCCAAAACCGGCAGAACCCACCAACTTAGAGTACACTTGAGGGCGCTTAATCATCCTGTTGTTTGCGATAAGCTTTACGGTTTTAATGGTAGCATTTGCCCGCCCGGATTGGAGAGACAGTTTCTCCACGCCAAATCAATAGAGCTTTTGTTGCTCAATGGCAAAAATCTCAAAATTGAGGCCGAGTTGCCGGCAGACCTTAAAACCACGCTTGCGGAGTTGCGCGCCAAATAATTATGTGCTAAATTACTGAACATGTCAGTGAACGTAGAATCAAGAAAAAAATGGGATCTAAAGCCGGGCAATACTATTAAAGTTTGGCAGAAGATCAAAGAAGGCGATAAATTTAGGCTCCAGGCCTTTGAGGGTTTGATTATTGCTCACAAGCATGGTTTTGAGGCTGGCGCTACTTTTACCGTTAGAAAGATTTCCAGTGGAATTGGCGTGGAAAGAGTATTTCCGGTATTTTCTCCTAATATAGAAAAGATAGAGCAGGTCTCCAAATCGAGAGCCAGGCGCGCCAAGCTATATTATGTAAGAGAGAAGGCCGCTAAAGAGATCAGAAAGAAGATGAAACGAGTGTTTATTAAACCGGCCAAAAAGGAGGACGCAGAGGGAGAAGCGATAGCGGAGGAAATAATAGAAGAAATTACCAAAACCGAGGAGTAATCCTCGGTTTTGGTTTTTGTGGTAAAATAAGGCAAGAGGCTCATTAATGGAGGAGGGGCGATGAAAAGGGTTGTTGGGGTGGCGATACTCTTTTGTTTTTTGGCCCTTCCCGGTAATGCTTGGGGCCAGAAGTGCAATATTTATATTGACCCGCTAACTTACAAGCCAAAGATTAATTACGGCGACAGCTTGCATGTGGCGAGGGCTGTTTTGAGTCGGGTGGAGGGAGATTTTCCCCGACCACTAAAGTGGGTAATAGAAATTGCGATTTTTCCTCAGCAGAACAAGTACTCATGGCAACGGATTAAGGTTGATGTTGATCCCCCTTGCGTGGAAATCAGTTGCCAAGCTGGTTTTAGGTTTTAATTACGCCCCGATCTTTTGTCGGGGCGGTCTCTTTTTGGGGCTGGAAAAAATATTTAAAAAGTTTAATATAATCATATGCGCGGGTGGCGAAACTGGTAGACGCACTACCTTGAGGTGGTAACGCTCGCAAGGGCATGGAGGTTCGAGTCCTCTCCCGCGCACAGACAATTTCTATCAGATGAAAAAGATATTAACCATCATCAAAGCGTTCTGGCAAAGGGCGCTAACATACCGCTTTACCATTTTTGCCTATCGAGTGGGCGAGATGGGCGAGGTGGCGGTTCTGGTTCTGATGTGGAGCGCCATCTATGGTGGCCAGCATACCATTAGCGGCCTAACGCTTAAGGAAATGATTACCTATGTGCTTATAGGTAACATTTTTTATGTGATGATTAGAAACTTTTTGGCCAGTCTCGTGGCCGGAGATATTAAAGACGGCAATCTTTCCATGGCGCTGGTTCGGCCGATGAGTTATTTTAGTTTTATTATCTCCAGAGAAATCGGTCGCATTTCGGTGGCTACTATTATGTCGATACTCTCTCAGGCTGTGGTAATTTTGTTTTTCGCCGGCTCTTTTATTTGGAACTTTAATATTTTGCGTATATTGCTGATTGCTGCGATGGTTATTTTGGCCTTTATTACCGAGCTGCTGCTTTCGTATTTGGTTGGCCTTATTGCTTTTTGGGTAGACGAAACAGACGGTCTTTATGCCACAATAGAAAGAGTTAAAAAGTTTTTTTCCGGAGGATATTTTCCAATCAGCTTGCTTCCGCTGGCTTTTGTAAAAGTTAGTTTTCTTTTGCCGTTTGCCTATTCCTTTTTTGTGCCGGCGCAGATTTATTTAAACAAAATGAGTTTAATGGCCGGGGTTAAGGGTTTGTTGGTGCAAATTGTTTGGATTGCCGCGCTTTATGGAATTATTAAAATAGTTTGGAACCGCGGTCTTAAAAGGTACGAAGGGGTAGGAATTTAAAAATTATGCCGATAATCGAAGCAAAAAGTTTATCTAAAAAATATGAGTTTTACCGGAAACAGCGAGGATTTGCCGGTTCTTTAAAATCTCTTTTTTACAGAAAAAAACTTTACTCGGAGGCCGTTAAAGACATTAGCTTTAAGGTGGAGCCGGGCGAGCTAGTCGGTTTTTTGGGGCCCAACGGCGCCGGTAAAACCACAACCTTAAAAATGCTCTCCGGCATTTTGCAGCCCTCGGGTGGCTCTGCGCAAGTACTGGGTTTTGACCCTTCCAAGAGAGAGCCGGCATATCAAAAACAATTTGCGCTGGTAACCGGCCAAAAGAACCAGCTAATTAAAGATTTGCCCGCTATCGAAACTTTTATTGTTAACAAGGAGATTTACGAGATACCAGACAAAGAATTTAACGAAACACTCGAGGAGTTAATAAATGTTTTTGATATTAAAGACATTTTAGACATCCAGGTTAGAAAACTTTCTCTCGGCCAAAGGATGAAGTGCGAGCTCGTCTCCGCTCTTTTGCACCGGCCTAAAGTTTTATTTTTGGATGAGCCAACCATCGGGCTAGATGTGGTGGCGCAAAAAAATATCCGCGACTTTATAAAAAAATATAATCAAAAATATAAGACTACCGTTATTTTAACCTCCCACTACATGGAGGATATTAAAGAGCTTTGCCAGCGGGTGGTGATTGTTAACTTGGGTAAAATAATTTACGACGGCAAGCTGGAAGATCTTATTAAAAAATACGCGCCTCACAAATTGCTAAAAATCACTTTTAGCGAAAACGGCATCAAAAAAGAGGAGGCGCAAAGGTTCGGCGAGGTGGATGATTTTACTCCTTACAGCTGCACCATTAAAACTAGCAGAGAAAAAGCCAAAGAAGTGGCGGTTGCTTTGCTCTCCTCAAATTTACCGGTAGACGATATTGTTATAGACGAAGCCGATGTTGATGACGTAATTCGCCATATCTTTAAGCCGTAAAAATATCTCCGGTATTATTTTTTGCCCAAAAGCTTGAGCGCTTCTTTTACTTTGTTGCTGATGCCGGAGATTGATTCCGGTATTTCTTTTAGCGCGTCGCGGGCCTCGCGTTGGCTGTAGCCGAGCGATTGTAGCGCCTCAATGGTGTCTTGGTCGTCTTTGAGCATGGCCTTGCCCTCCTCGGTGGAGGCGGTGGCTCCCATTTTTTCTTTAAGCTCCAGCACAATCTTTTCGGCAATTTTACGGCCGATGCCGGAGACTTTGGTGAGATAAGAAACATCGCCGGCCGAGACCGCTCTCTTTAAAATATCTAGTGGGGCGATAGAGAGGATGTTCATTGCCGATTTGGGGCCGACACCGGAAACAGAAAGTAGTAGCTCAAAAAACTCCAGTTCGGCATACTCTAAAAATCCGTATAAGCTCATCTCGTCTTCGCGTACTCTCAAAAAGGTCCAAACGGAGACGGCGCTCTCTTTTTTGTGCTCTCTAAAAAACTCGGGCAGCACAAAAACTTTGTACCCAACGCCGTCGCCGGCTTCAATAACAACAAACTTCTCCGCGCTTAGTATTACACCCCCGGTTATCTTGGCTATCATTACTTACATTATAGAGCATTTGCATTTTTTAACAAAAATTGATAAAGTAATTCCATGCCAATAACAAAATCAGCAAAAAAGGCCTTGCGCCAATCAAAGAGAAAAAAGGCGATAAACTCAAAGAGATCTCGAGCGATGAAGGAAGTTGTTAAAAAAGTTAAACAACTTAAAACAACCGGAGAAGCTCAAGAGACTCAAAACATGCTCGCCGCTGCCTACCGAGCTATCGATAAGGCGGCCAAAAGGGGAGTTATCAAAAAGGGAGCAGCCGACCGCAAAAAATCGAGGTTAGCCAAATCTCTAAAAAAATAATCTCTAAATCGCCTTCGCCTAAAGCTTAGACGGACTCTCAAAAAACACAGTTGCCCCGCATTTGCGGGGCTTCTTGTTTTTAAAAAGAAAGAGCCCCGGCGGATGCGAATCCCGCGCGGGGCTCTAATCGGAGGTTGCCGCCCCCCTAGAGCTAGAGTGGGAGACCGAAGTTGAGCGGGTTGTACCCCGGCGTGCTGTTGGCGCGCAGGAGATTGCTCTCCGCCCGCAACGCGTCGTTCGCTTCGGTGAGCTGCTTGTTTTCGGCCGCCAGCTTTTCGTTCTGGTCCAGCACACGCTGGAACAGCACATGACAGCTCTGCAGCCACTCCTGCACCGCAGGGTGGGCGAACGGGGAGCTCTCGGGCTCCTTGCCCCCGCACTTGCCGCCACACGCGCACTGCTTCTGCGGCGCGGGCTTGAGCGCGCCCGCGTCCAGCAGACGCACCAGGTCGGCGATGTCATCGGCGTTCGCTGTCGCGATAACGAAGCCGAGCCCCTCTCGGTACGGCCCGTAATGCTTGAGGCAGATCCAGGTACTCATCCTCTTTCCCTCCTTCAATTTTGCCAATCGGCTAGCGCGTGGCTTACTGGGCCAATGCGTAGCCAAAAGGCAGAACAATTTTTTCTGCCTTAATTATAGCATGTATTATAATAAAGTCAATTTTATATATGAGGTAAAAACCTCTTATTTTGTGCCCCTGCGAGGAGTCGAACCTCGATCGCAAGCTTCGCAGGCCTGCATTCGATCCGTTGAACTACAAGGGCAAGGCTATTTAATTAAATACCCAAAAGCCGGGTTAAAATCAAGGTAAAAGACTCCGAAAGAGTTTCTTCTACCAAAAACTTTTTAAGAAAGTCTTCCGCTCTCTTCTCCTCTCCTTTATTAATTGGGATGCTAACAAATCTCGAGAGGCCCTTTTTAAGTTTTATAAAAAGTCTCGGCTCCTCGGGGAGATCTTCGTTGAGGCAAAAAGATTCTATGTCCTCCATCAAAAATATTGTTTTGTTAATCGTTATTCCTTTTGGAGAGACTTTAACATTGAGAACGACCGGTTTTTTGGCGCCCAATAACATCATTGCAAAACCGCCGATGATAGCGATAACCGCAAAGAAAAAATTGTTGATAAAATAAGCCAGCGCCACTAGGGCAAGAGCGATTATACCCACCGACCAATACCAGTCGTTGCTCTTGTTTTTAAAAATGTATTCCGGCATGCTCCACTCCAAAATATCCGGGTTGGTTGGGATAATCTTTTCCGGAGCAAGTTGCTCTGCTTTTTTGTTTACTTCCACTTTTTCTCCCTCTCTTTTTTTGACGATGATATCTTGCATGGTTATTTTTTAGAAATCCCAATAAAGATAAACCCCATCTTCCTCTGAGGTTACTCTCATGAGGATGGCGGATGTCATTTCCTCTAAATCGGTTTTAAACTTATCCATATCACTAGAGATTGGTTGGGGATCGTTGTATTTATCTAAATTTGTTTCGCTCATAAATTAAATTTTAGCATATTTTGTTTTTAAAAAGAACGAGGCGGGGAGATCTCTCTCGCCCGCCTCAAAAAGCAGAAGCTACAATTTGCGAATATTGGAAAGGATACCTCGGCGGGTGTTCATGTAGACCATCACGCTGGCGCCATGACCCCCGTAGAACTCAAGGTTGTCGTGCCACTTATCGTTGCAGCGCACCTCGATGCCGCGGTCGTTTTCCTCCCAGGTTTCAACAACCATTCCTGCGCGCCAAATATTGTCATCCGTCCTAACCTCAACGAACGTGCCGATGGGGAAGTCTTCCCAGCCCTCCTCGAGGTCGGTCATGCCCGGATCGTTCCAGTGCAGCTTGCCGTTTGTTGCTTCGGCGAGGCGGTCGTCGCTAGCGCTCTCTTCGTTGGCGGTGTTAAGTGTCTCCACGATTTCCGCCAATCCTATTTTGGTCTCTGGGGTTTTGGGGATAATAGGTATGCCGAGGTCGAGCGCCAAAAGTATCTCCTTCTTCATGCCGGCGGAGATGCAATCGCCGTAAAGCCAGAGCTCATCGATATAGCCGCGGTAAAAGGCCTTGAGGCTTGCGGCAATGCCGAGCTCACGCTCCATTGGGTCGTCATCGTTGAGATAGCTCAGCAACACAAGGTAGGGAGCAAAGGGGATAATCTTATCGGAATGTATTTTTTTGCAGATTTCCAAAACCTTGCTTGAGTTGCCCAGCACATCTCCCTTAATCGGATGCGCAATAAAAACTATCTTTTCCTCTTTCTCTTTCACGAGGGGCCTCCTGTTTTCGGTTGTGCATAATTGTGCTTGGTATGTGCTTTGTGATTCCAATTAAAAACTAGCAAAATAAGGGGCAAGAATCAAATCGTAAAGACAAAAAAACAGCTCGTTGAGAGCCGGTTAATTTTTGGCGGAGGAGGTGAGATTCGAACTCACGAGGCCCTTGCGGACCTAACAGTTTTCAAGACTGTCCCATTAAACCACTCTGGCACTCCTCCCTATTCAATTATTTACAGCCTACGGGCGAGGCTGGCACTCCTCCCTCGGGCGTAACCCTACGGGCGAGCCAAAAAATCCGCCGTAGCGGATTATTTGGCCTTTTTACTAACCTTGCTTTGTTTTTTTATGCAAGAAGTGCAAACTTTTACCCGTTTGCCGTCAATCTTAGCCCACTGTAAGTTGGGGTATCTTTTTGATTTATCGGTTGGGTTATATTTGCCTCTTAAAAGATTTCTCTTTCTGGCCATTATTGTGCCCTTGCCGCACGATGAACATTCTTTTGTCATAACAACAATATGCTATAATACAAACACTATTTATGCAAGGAGTTGATTTTATATTTTCCATACTGATTTTGCTGATGTCGGTCATTGTGCACGAGGTCTCGCACGGCTTTACTGCATATCTCTTGGGCGACCCAACGGCAAAGTACGAGGGCCGGCTTACTCTTAACCCAATCAAGCACCTAGAGTTTCTGGGATCGTTTTTGGTGCCCACTGTCTTTTATTTGTCCTCGGGTATGATTTTTGGCTGGGCCAAGCCGGTGCCGTATAATCCATACAACATAAAAGCGGTTAATCCAAAAATCGGGGGAGGGCTAATCGGCGCCGCCGGGCCAACCTCCAATTTTATAATCGCCGGTATTTTTAGCTTGATTGTCCATTATGGCGGCGCTTTGTCCTTTATGACCCCGGCCTTTTTAAATGTGGCGACACTAATAATTATAGTTAATGTTAGCTTGGGCTCCTTTAACCTTTTGCCTCTCCCGCCGCTCGACGGCTCAAAAATACTTTTTGCCTTATTGCCAAGGGGCCTCCAACACATAGAGAACATTTTAGAGAAGTACGGCTTTATTTTCCTGATAATTTTTATCGTCTTTTTTGGTAATTATATTTCTCCAATCATCCAAACGATTTTACACTTTTTCTTGTAGGATTTGCCACGCTTCTGCGGGGGGGGGCGCCACTTGACTTTTTGGTCAAATGTAGTAGTATTCTGTTTAGATTCGTATTCCGCACCCTACAACATCGGCATATAGCCGAAAAGGAGAAAAAAGTGGAAGCAAGATCCGAAAAGACCCCAAATCATTGGTCGTCTTCTTGGGTTATCACGGTTATCGCCGTAGCTATGATCCTGATTGCCGCGCAACTCCGTAAGTACATCGGCGGGAACCTGGGCATCTTCGTTGGCGGCTCTATGGGCGTAATGGCCCTAACCCTTTTTCTGGTGTGCAGGATAGGCATGAGTATTCGAGGCGTTCTCGATATCTTGATCGGTAGCGTTTTCGTTGTACTCGTGACCACGAGCAGCGGTTCCACCATTTCTTTGCGTCAAGTTGTAGACTTCGCGCTCATCTGCTGCGGATTCGGGATGGTCTTTTGTGGAATCTTTGGGGGAATCTCGGGTTTCCATATTGAGATTTGTTGTGAACACGAAGAAGAGGACGGGGAGGAGGATGGCGACACGCAACCTCCTTCCAGCCCCAAGTAGGTTCGTGGCCGGTGTGCGCGCTTCTCGCGCCGCCGGCTTTTTCTTTTGGGCACCTTCGGCATTTGACGTCCTAATTTCTTTCTGCTAATCTACTTTAGTGCGACAAAGCACGATTTTTATTTAAGAATGTCTACAATTAACCAACTAGTAAAGAACGGAAGGAAGAAAGTAAGCGGCAGAGCAAAATCTGTCGTTTTAAAGCGTGGTTTTAACGTACTGCAAAACAAACCGATTACTTACCCCTCTCCATTTAAGCGAGGCGTGTGCATTAACGTTAAAACAATGACCCCAAAAAAGCCGAACTCCGCGCTCCGAAAAATCGCCAGAGTGAGGTTAACCAACGGCATGGAGGTTACCGCCTACATCCCGGGCATTGGGCACAACTTGCAAGAGCACTCCGTGGTTATGCTTAGAGGTGGACGAGTAAAAGATTTGCCGGGCGTGCAATACCACATTGTAAGAGGCGTGCTAGATGCCGGTGGAGTGGAAAACAGACACCAGCAAAGAAGCAAGTACGGCGCCAAAAGAGGAAAAAAGAAATAATCAGTAAAAATAATTAGCCATGAGAAGAAAAGTAAAAAAGAGAATAGAAATACAACCGGACTTTTTATACAACTCGGTAAAAATAGAGAAGCTTATTAACTATGTAATGAAGGAGGGCAAAAAAAATACCGCCCGATATATAGTTTACGGCACATTAGACG
>JAHFLR010000002.1 GCA_023244795.1 bacterium | reverse complement strand
CAAATTATTGTGCGCCCATCTGGACTCGATTTTCTTATGGAAAATCCCGCGGAGTGCATTTAGCACTCCGTTCGAGTCCAGAATCATTTATAATTCTGCTCGAACTTGTGCGCCCATCTGGACTCGAACCAGAAACCGCAGAGGTATAAGCTCTGTGCTCTAACCAATTGAGCTATGGGCGCAGATCCAATTAAATGTTAGCCTACTTGGCGGCCTCTAGCAACTCATCGTAGAGTTCTTTTTTGGGCCTAATGCCGTGCGCCTTAAGCAAACGGTCAAACTCATCTCGCTCTACCGTTTCTTTTTCTATCAACTCCTTGGCGATGGCGTCTAAAAGTTTTTTGTTATCCTTAATGGTCTCCTCCGCCTTTTTATATGCGCCATACATAAATTGGCGCACCTCCTCGTCTATCTCTTTAGCCACATCCTCGGAGTAATTTTTTTCGTGTCCAAAATCGCGACCCAGAAAAACCATATCGTTTTTTTCGCTAAAAGACACGGGGCCGATTTTATCTGACATACCATATTTGGTAACCAGGCTCCTAGCCACATCGGTGGCTCGGCTAATATCGTCGGAAGCGCCGGTGGTAATATCTCCAAAAACTAATTTCTCCGCCGCATAACCACCAAGAGAAACCGCCAACTCATCTACAAAGTGTGATTTAGTGTACAAATGACGCTCTTCTAGTGGCAGCTTAAGAGTGTACCCGGCCGCTCGCCCGCGCGAGACAACAGAAACTTTGTGCACCGGATCGGCATGCTCTAGCACAGAGGCAACAAGCGCATGCCCTGCCTCGTGGTAAGAGGCGATGGCCTTTTCCTCTTTGGTTAATAGGTGACTCTTTCTTTCGGAGCCGAGCATCACCTTTTCTATAGACCTAATCATATCTATTTGTTTAATCGTTTTTCGATTTTCTCGCGCGGCCAAAATGGCGCTCTCGTTCATTAAGTTTTGCAAATCGGCGCCGGAGAAGCCCGGGGTCCTCTCGGCAATTACTCTTAGCTGAGTTTCCTTATCGAGTGGCTTGCCCTCGGCGTGGATTTTTAATATTTCCTCTCGGTCGTTTAAGTCCGGCAAATCTAAAATCACTCGCCTATCAAATCTGCCCGGGCGCAAGAGCGCCGGGTCTAGCACATCGGGGAGGTTGGTAGCGGCTATCACAATAACTTTTTCGTTGGGCTCAAAACCGTCCATCTCCACTAATATTTGGTTGAGTGTTTGCTCGCGCTCATCGTGGCCACCACCCAGGCCGGTGCCTCTTTGCCTACCGACTGCGTCTATCTCGTCTATAAAAACAATAGCCGGCGCCGCCTTTTTGGCATTTTTAAATAAATCTCTTACTCGGCTGGCGCCCACGCCCACAAACATCTCCACAAACTCAGAGCCGGAAAGGTGGAAAAAGGGCACATTGGCCTCGCCCGCCACCGCGCGCGCCATTAAAGTTTTGCCCGTGCCCGGCGCGCCCATCAGCAAAACCCCCTTGGGGATTTTGGCGCCCATCTCTATAAATTTTTTAGGGCTTTTTAAAAATTCTACAATCTCTTGCAACTCCTCCTTGGCCTCTTTAACTCCAGCCACGTCTTTAAAAGTAATTTTACCTTTCTCGCCCATGGTAACCCGCGCCCGCGACTGGCCAAAGCTAAAAGCTTGGAGGTTTGCGCCCTTAACCTGCTTAGACATAAACCAGAAAAAGAAAACCAAAAGTAAAATTGGGAAGAGGATAGAAGAAACAATACCAAACCAAAATGCCAAATCGGATGGTTTGTTTACTTTAACTGCTACCTTCTTCATTTGGTCTTGGTTGACTCCGTAGCCGGAGAGAGTTTCGGAGAGGCCCACGCCATCCTCTTTTCTGGAAATTTTTGTGGAGTTGTCTTTAAACTTAATCTGCAAGTCGCTGCCATCTACATTAACTTCGGTAACATTGCCGTTTGAGATTTCCGTGGCCAATTGAGTGAGAGTGATCTCTTCTGTCTTCTTCATTCCGCTGGTAATAAAAGAGTAGAGAGCCGAAAGAAGCATCAGTATCAAAAGAGCGCCTATCATTTTATTGGCAAAGGCGCCGATTGGGTTTTCTTTCTTGTTTTTGCTAATAGTGGCCATAATTTATGAGCGGATGTAGAAATTTTAAATCATTGACGCCCAGAAAGCAAACCGCTATCTTAAAAGCAGCAAGAACCTTAACCAGAGGAGAAAACGATGCTGTGTGGATTGCTGCTGGCGCTCTCTATTGCGGTAATGCCTCCGCCCCCGACAACACTGCCCGGAATAACTTTTCCGCAGAGAATGGCTGGATTACGCGAGTACTGGCTTGTCAGCCCCATCAAAATATCCGCTCCCCAAAACGCTTCCGCCCTATTGAGAGACGCCTTTAACGACATCTCACGCGAGATTAGCAAAGACAACTCTCTCTTTAATGATTTTGTGTTTGAGACCATTACCTTTACTCCAAATACTAAGGAGCCCTCCACCTCGATTGTTTTTAAGGGCGCCTCTATCATCTCTCCGGAAGCTAGCAAAATATTGCACTGCGACCGCGATGCAGTAGTAGTCAACTTTGAGAACGCGATAAAGACGGTTATGGAGCGCTACGCCAATAGCTCCGCTATTTTGGCGAAAGCCAAAATCATAATGACCCGCACAGAAATCCGTTTTGAGAGTGAGCAAGATTTATCGCCGCTCGCACCTCCTCCCCCCTCGTCGTCCGGCGCGCCCTAAGCG
>JAHFLR010000078.1 GCA_023244795.1 bacterium | reverse complement strand
TTATCTACCGCAACTTTTCTGGAAAACTTTTTCAAAAATTTGGTGGCATTCCATCCATTTAAAAACGGTAGATTATGACACTCCAGCAGAACGCCTCTTTTGATATCTACGGCGCCCGGCAAAGCAATGCCAATACCGGCAATTTTAAATTTTTTAGACACCTCTTTTATTAGCTTCTCCAGAGATATTAAAAATTCGCCCAAATCTTTTGGAGTCTCCCTGTCATAAAACACCGGTTTATGTTTTTTAAATCCAGTAAGCGCCGCCGCCTTTATTTTTGTGCCGCCAACATCTATTCCTAAATATATTTTCTTCATATCTATATTTTACGAACTAATTAACTTCTTTGCTATATCCCAATATCTAGAATCGTTAAACTTTATCTTCATCCAATACCACCATTCCGATCCCCATAAATAATATTCGTCAAAACCTGTGTCTTTGGCATATTGGATTGTTGTTTCAAGATACTGCGGGCTAAAGGTTGTTACCTGCTTACTGTAAGGGGTGTTCTGCACAGAAGTGGCAAACCACGGCTCGCCCTGAAGCTCTACGACGATAAATTTTTTATTCAAATCTCCAATTAGCCAATGCACAACGAGGCTCTTAAATTTAAAGAAGCTCGGGCTAAACGGATACTGGATAACCCCGACTAACGGCCCGATAGATTTAGGGTAAACTTTTCTATACATTGTGGTGCCAAACACATCGCCCAGCTTAGCCGCCTGGTACCACTTGCCGAACTCTCCTCCATCGGTAGTTAAAATCGGCCTTGTTTGGTCTAAAGATTTAACCAATTTTATTTCTTTGGGGAGAAAGTCGGCCTCTCGCACCGGACAGCTACCGAAAGGCAAGAAGGGTTCGTTTTCCACTTGCCACATTGTTATCACCTGCTTGTCTCTATAACGCTCAACCGCCGTTTGCATAAAGTCGCGGAGCGCCTGGCCCCTCTCATCGGTACTTAGCTTATTTGCCCAACCCGGTATATGACACTCCGGCCAGCGAGGAACTTTTTCTCCCAGCGCTAAAATTATTTTTATATTGTTATCTGTGGCTCTCTGGATTTCCCAGTCAAGATCGGAAAAATCATACTCTCCCTTATCTTTTTCTATGTTATCCCAATAAGCCACCAACCGAATACTTTTGGGATGCAGGTCGGCAATAATACTCTCAAAGTTCATCTTCCAGTCTAGCCCCAGCTCTCGGCTAAACTCATCGGAAAATGTGACTCCCCAGACTATTGGCCTGTTGGGGTCGGCCGGTAAATTTCTGGCGTAGTCTATGGTACCCAACCACACAAAGCCCAAAATAACCAAGAGGGTGGCGAAAATTCTCTCCGCCAAAAGCCAACCCTTGTGTCTCTCGTGGAGTAGCACCCAAGAAGCAAAAAAGATTACAACATACTTTAAGCTTTGCGAGGCATCAACAAGGGCCGGGTGCGTTTTGGAGATAGCCCAATAAACAAGAACCGAACCAATGGCAGCGTACCCCCTATTAAAAAAATAATATAATCCGTGGGAGCCGTGCCCTTTTTCTATGGAGGGCAAAATCTCTTTTCTCAACGGTTTGTAAAAAAGCAGTAAGAGAGCCGGCAAAACTCCGGCAATTTTTATTAAAATAAATCCGCTAACGAAATTAGAATTGTTAAAAACTATTTTTGAGAGAACGTTGGAGAGATCCAAAACTATGGCGCTACCAAAAATCCAATAAAAGGAGGCCAGTTGATTGTCTCTTTCCTTAATTCTAAAAAACAAAAACCCGCCCAGTAGCAGTACTGCAAAACCTATTAGATCTCCGCCCGTTACGTTACTGTTCAGTAAAAAATAACTAAAGATTAAAGTAAAGATGGGAGACAACCCGCCAGTAATGGTAAGGGTACTGGAAGCGTCTCCCTGATGAAGAGCCATATAAAAAAGGTACATGGCGATATCAAACAAGGCGCCCGCCAGAAAGGCAACCAAAATAATTTTGATACTGGGTAAAACAAAACCGAATGGTAAAAGTAGGAGGGAAATGGCCCCCAGCACGCTAAACCAAAACGCAAAAACCATCGGTTTAAAAAAACCTCGCTTAAGCAGCATTTTATCGAACACCGCCGAGGTGCCTAAAACAAGTTGCGCGATTAAAACAATATAAACCCAGGACATTGTTTTATTATATCTCTAAAGCGTTATTTTCTATAATTTTTTTATACTCCAGCGCGCTTGGTCTAATTTTGCGCTCCATCGTTTGGTAATCCACCTCCACCAATCCAAACCGCGGCCAAAAGCCCCTTATTTCCACAAGCTCATGATTATCTAAAAATGACCAATGTAAGTAGCCTCTCACGTCGCAACCATCCTTTATTGATTTAGCCAGCCAAGATAAATGGCCATAGATAAACCTAGCTCTTTTTTCGTCTTTGACGTCTGCTAAGCCATTTTCGGTTATATATATCGGTAATCCATACTTTTTAAAACTTTTCACTATATGATAAATACCTTCCGGATAAATACCCCAACCCAAATCGGTTACTTTTTGATTTTCTGTTTGTCCGCCTTTGTTGGTGTAATAATTTAACCCGAAAAAATCGTTATACTTCTTTGTTAAAAGGAAAAATAATTTATTCCAAACAAAATCTTTTACGGAGGACACGAAATGTTTATCGTTAAAGTAAATAACACTATTTGAAAAACCAACAATCGCCGATTGATTTATTTTGTGAATAGCCTCGTAAGCCAAAAC
>JAHFLR010000020.1 GCA_023244795.1 bacterium | reverse complement strand
CTCCTCCAAGCCGAGCAATTCGGCGCGGATTTTGAGAAGATCTTGCGCGATGCGCCGATCTCCGTATTTCTGGGCTACATCCTCGAGATTTCTTTGGAGGGTGGTGACATACTTACTATCGATACCAAAACTGGTCTCTACAAACTCGTCATTTCAGGAGAAGAGATTCCATTCCATGAGATTTGTTCTGGCGCGGCTAAGGCCGGGCTTGCGCAACTCATCGGAGAACAGAAGTACGCAATGGTGTATCAGATGATAAAGCGGTGGGTTACGGCTCGCCGCAAGAAAGAGGAGGAGAGCGAGATGGCAGTAGTGAGCATAGAGCTCCACCAAGACCAAGATAACAAATGGGCCCGGCCTCTCCTGGAGGCTTTTGCCAAGAAAATTGGCAAACGAGTCGTTTTGCATTCCGGCCATGGGAGCTGTCACGCTCCGGCTGATGGCAACGCTATACACATTTTTCCGTACTCGACGATTGTCGTTGACGCGGAAACAGATTATGGTAGAGCAGACTTGTTTGGTGTTGGGGGACGTCGCCGAAGTGCGATATTAGTAAAGGAAGAAGAGATCCTTAAGGCTGGTGGCGTGCCCCTCAAAGACAATCACGGAGAGCTGTACGGAGAGGCCTGTGGCGCGGGGGGGCTTAACAACCTCTTTATCCACTGCAATCTCTTTTACGAATATACAAGCGAGGACAAGAGCATACTTTCCAAGATCCTTGACCACTACGCCGCGTTTCTTTCCGACACCAAAAAGGTTAAGGAGATTGTCGCGGCCAGCAGAGCCAGAGAAACAAAGATTGCCGCCGAATCAAAGGGCAAATATATTAAACTCTGCACCGAAAGGTTGCGGGAAGAATCCGACGAGAGAGAAGAAGAAATCTCTCGGAAGGAGAACGATGTTCAAACTCTCTCTCAAACTATTACCGGCCTTTATCGTCTTATCGCCTCACTCAAAGCGAAGCGACTTGACGATGCGGCCAGCATTGCGGCCTCGGCCGAGAGAGAGTTTAAAATGCTCAAGGAGCAGGCCTTCGTAACCAAGGTTGGGGTTAGCGACGAGAGTGTGTGGGTTGAGACCACGGAAGTAATTTTGAAAGATCGAAGAATCGGAAGATTCCGTATCGTTCTCAATCTCAACCGCAAGATTTTCGCGTGCGTTAATTTGGACGGAACGGTTGAGGGTCATCATCACCCCCACGTTAACAATTCGGATGACGTTTGTTTCGGCTCCGCGGGAGACGAGATAGACAAGATGATTAGCAATTACCAATATTTTATGGCGATTTGCAGAATCTGGAGTCGTCTCAATAGCTACGGCGAGCCTTTTGTGCCCGTAGATCATTGGCCCAAGGCAACAAAAGCTTCCTTGGCCAAAAAAAAGGATAAGTTGAGGAGAGCTTCCTGATGGCCGAAATGGTCGTAAGGGGAGCACCCAGAATCATTCTGCCCCACGAAATCTTTGAGAGATGCGTGGGGTGGATGAACGCGACAGAGGAAGAGGTTTCTTGGCGCGGTTTGGCCGATTGGAACGAGAAGGATTTCCTCGTAAAAGAGGTTTTCCTCCCCATCCAAAAGGCCGGCGTGGCCGAGGTGCATGTTCCCACCGCTAAGGAAGGCGGAGACTTTGGCAAATGGCTCTCGGATTGCATACGTAGGAGAGCCTATGAGAACTCGCAAGGCGAGTGTAGGTACAAACTGCACATGCACAAACATCCGGGCATTAGCTATTTCTCCCTTGGCGAATCCGTGATAGACGAAAACAATACCGCCAAGTTTGGCCTCAAAGATGTGGAGTGGATGATGGTTGGCAGGGGCGTCAGTTCCGGCAAATTCCAGATTGACCTGGAAGTGTTTGCGCCTTTTAGGGTAAACATAAGCCATCTCCCTGTTTTTGTTGAGTACCGCGGCGCGCTGTTCCAGGTTTCCGAACCAGGGCAAGAGCCACGTATCGAAGAGCTTGAGGTGCAAATCAAAGACACCTCCGCTCTTCTCTCGCTGAAAGAGGGCGAGAGCGCTTACTCCGGAGATGTAAAAGTAATTGTCAGAGAGGAAGCATGGATTATCCCCACCGTCACTACCAGAGGCATTTGTTACTATCCCAGAGGAAGCAAGAAGCAAGAGCGCAAGAAACTTGTAACCGCGCTCCAGGCCTCCTCTTGGGTAAAGACATCCGAACGCGTGCGCCACAAGATCTTCGTATCGGTGGGGCAACATCACGGTGTCTTTTTCTCTCAACTTCGTTTTAATGTCGGGCCGTGGTCAATGAAGACAGACCCGGTAGCGGTGAATGTTGATTTGCCGCAACTGCCCGACGTGCGAGCCGAGGCCGCAGAGCAGATTGCAAAAAAGCTGACGGTCATCGTGCTACCCATGGTAACAAGATACACTCCGGTTGCTTACTCGAGCAGGTCGAGCAGGAGGATAGCCCGCAGGGGCGCTCCTCCTCTCAATCACTAGCAACCAAGGGGGGAGCAAACAAATGGGAGTACCGCGTTCCAGATTTTCCGATTTTTTTAAGCAAGAGCAGGTAAAAGCCAACTCTCCCGTTACCATCATCGGTTGCGGGGGTATCGGCAGTCGCGTTGCGCAAACGCTGGCCGAGATTGGCTTTAATCTCTCTCTTTGGGATGACGACGTTGTCGGAAACGAAAACGTCGGCTCTCAACGTTTCGGTTTTGGAGAAGTTGATTCTCCGAAGGTTCTCGCGCTCAAGAGTCGCTTAGAGGCGGGGTGCCAGGTTTCGGTTTCTGCGCATCAGGAAAAGTTCGATGGGCAGGAGGAACTCTCCGGTATCGTGGTTTGTGGCGTCGATTCCAAAGAGACGCGCGCCAAGATCTGGGAGTCCATCAAGTTCAACCCCGGTATCCCTTTGTATTTGGACGGCAGGGTTGGCGGTAAGAGGTTCAAACTCTTCGCCGTCAATCCCTGTAATCCGCAACACATCGAGGTTTACGAAACCCAGTTGGATCTCAGCAAGCCTCCGATGGAGGCGCCCTGCACCGCGCGATTTGCGCCACAGGCGGGGATGGCGCTGGATTACTACATCTGGGTAAGCATTAGTGCCCACATCGTTGGCGGCAAGGTGCCCTTCCAGGTAGCTGGGCAAGACCTTGACGTTCGGACGGTGTTTAGGTAGGATACTCTTGGATTAGAGAAACAAAAATCCTGGGGAAAGGAGGTACTCACACATGAGCATGTTGGCAACGATTGCCCGCACAGGGGAGAAGTCCACGGAGGTTGGCCTCAAGAGCGATGCTTCCGCGCAGGATCTCGTCAGCGGCGCCGGCATCCGCCTGCGCAAGGGCGAGGTCCTCGAACGCGAGGGCGAGGTCATCGATCTCGACACGAAGATCAACGACGGAGACGTCGTCTTCGTGACCGAGGACGACGAGAACGGGTAGACCCCGTTTACCCGGATCTTTTTGGTCAGAACTTTAGTGTTGTTGGGGAGGGGCTGCGAAGCTCCTCCCCATTTTCTTTTTAATGAGGTTGACAGCCGCCAATGTTTTGCTAATATAAAAATACAAAGATTTATGAAGAGTTTAATGCAAAAATTTAATTTCTGGTTTTATTTTATGGGCCTGCGCCAGAGCTTAGTTTTTTGCGTTGATAAGAGGTAAAGAATCCACAATATCAAAATAAAAAACTGGTCTCTGGCAACAGAGACCAGTTTTAGTTTAGTTCTTTAACAATCCAATATTCGAAAAAACAACAACAGAGGAAGGAGAACGAAAATGCCGAAGTTTATTGTCGAACTGGAAAGGGCAGAAAGGAAACTTGATTGCGACGACTTTGAAGAGTGCAAGGACCTTTGTACACCTACCCATCATTTTTTTCCTTGTCCTATCGTCGCGATGAGGGGGTACCAAGAAATACCGATTGATGTAGAGATGTTGAAAGAGGCGATTTTATTGACCAGAAACGGCACAATCTTCCGCGGTCTTAAAATTACTCGCGTCGAGTAGAGAGGAGGGCGGAAATGGAATGCGGATGTAAAGAGCCTTGTAACCCGTGCAAATGCCAACCGGCAAAAGAAGGAGGAGAAAGGATGAACAAAGACATCGAGTTTTTGATCCGGTACACTGGGTGCCTGCAGCGTGGCGATACCGAGGGCGCCGAGAAGGTGCGCTTGCAAGCTGCGGCCGAGGGCTTTAGCCTCATGAGCCCGGAACCCAAGGCCTAGGGCGCTGCGCTCTTCTGCTCAATCGAGCAAATTCCTCAATGTTGTATTGTGGGGGCGACTTCGGTCGCCCTCTTTCTTTTGCTATAATAATGTTTGTTATGATTAAGCCGCAAAGTTTTGAGTTTACTTATTATAAAATAAGCCCATCCCAAAGGGAGCTATTCTTTAATTACAAGATGAGTTTTAAAGACAGACCAGCGCTTGTTTTTAAAGAGACAATTATCTTGCCGAGGCCTATCCCCGCAAAAACTTCTAAGCCAGCTTTAAAAAATATTTTAGAAAGTTTGCACATGGCTTTGGGTATAAGTTACTACAAACTATATTGCCCGTCTCAAATTAAAATAAAATATTTACTAACTCGAGAGCAGGCGCAGTTTTGGGAGACCTTATACACCAAGGGTCTTGGGGAGTTTTTTTATAAAAACAATATAGACCCGAGAGGCCTGGTAAAGTTTCCTCATAATAAAAAAGCAAAGCAAGCCGCTTGTTTTTTGGAGAGAGCAGACAAGGCACTGGTTGGAATCGGCGGCGGCAAAGATTCTGTGGTTGTGGCCGAGTTGCTAAAAGAACATGGCATAAAAAACAGCGCTTTTTTGGTGGAGACCCAACGCCAATCGGAGATCTCAAGAAAGATTATAAAACAGATGGGCGTTGATTCGATTATTATAAAACGTTTTTTGGATGAAAAAATTTTTCAAAAACACGAGGGCTCATATAACGGACATATACCCATTTCAGCTATCGTGGCGTTCCTTGGAGAGCTAGCCGCGATTTTATATAATTATTCTTACATCGTGGTAGGAAACGAGCAAAGCAGCAACTTCGGCAACGTTGTTTATATGGGAGAGGAAGTAAATCACCAGTGGAGCAAGTCTTCCGAGTTTGAGGGGTTGCTCCAAAGTTATACAAAAAAATATATTTGCGGCGGGGTAATTTATTTTTCTCTTTTGCGTCCTTTCTTTGAGATTAGGGTTGCGGAGATGTTTGCCAAACATAAAAAATATTTTCCATACTTTTCTAGCTGTAATAAAAATTTTACGGTAAGCAAAAAACAGCCAAGCTCACTCTGGTGTGGAGAATGCCCAAAATGTGTTTTTGTTTTTACCATGCTTTCTCCGTTTTTAGCAAAAAAAGAGTTACTGGGTATCTTTAAAAGCAATCTATACGAAGATAAAAAACTCCTACCACTTTTTGAGGAGGTGTTGGGGCTTGGCAAAATAAGACCATTTGAATGCGTGGGTACTTTTGAGGAGTCGCGCGCGGCTTTTACCTTGGCCAGCGGTCAATTTAAAAAATCAGCCGTTGTGGCGGCGCTCCTTTCTAGGGCAACCGTACCGGAAGATGCTATAAAAAAAGTTTTTCTTACCAGCTCTGCAGATAACCTGCCGGATCGCTTTAAGTTTTTTGGTATTAAGAACGTTGTTATCTTGGGTTATGGCAAGGAAGGGAAGACAACAGAGAAGTTCATTAAAAAGTTTTATCCTAAAATTAAAATAATAATTGCCGATAAAAGTGACGGTAAGTATTATTTAAAGAAACAAGGCACCGGGGATCTTGTAATAAAAACTCCGGGCATACCCAAGGCGCTGGTTACTCGTCCTTATACAACGGCCACCAACATATTTTTTTCTTCGGTAAAAAATAAAATCATCGGGGTAACAGGCACCAAAGGCAAAAGCACTACCGCCTCGTTGATATATCACATTTTTAAAGAGGCCGGCAAACCCGCGGAACTCGTCGGCAATATTGGTAATCCCATGCTTGGCGAACTTTTGCGGTCTATTGATCAGCAAAAGATTTTTGTTGCGGAACTTTCTAGCTACCAATTAGACGATATGCGTTATTCTCCACATGTCGCGCTGGTTCTTAACTTGTTCCCAGAACACATGACATATCATAATGGAGTAGATAATTATTATAAGGCTAAACGGAACATCGTTTGTTTCCAGTCTGGTCGCGATTACTTTATATATGATGGTCACAATCCAAAGTTAAAACAATGGGCCCAAGAGTCGCCGGCGGCCGCGCTGTCTTTTCGGAGTGTTCCAATAAAGGACTATAAAACATCACTTCTGGGCAAGCACAACCAGGATAATCTAAAAGCCGTTGTAGCAACGGCAAAAATTTTTAGAATCCCAACTCAAATCGTCAAGAGAGCAGTAAAAATGTTTAAGCCTTTGCCTCATCGCCTGGAGCGTGCGGGCGAGTTTAATGGGGTCATATTCTACGACGATGCTATTTCCACCACGCCGGAGTCCACAATAATGGCAATACGGGCTCTGCCCCAAATAGGCACGATATTTTTAGGCGGGGAGGACAGGGGTTACGATTTTACAAATCTAGAAAAAGAACTCCGACGACGAAAAATAAAAAACATTGTTTTGTTTCCCGATACTGGCAAAAGGATACTAAGCTCTCAGAGCGGTTTTAATGTTTTAGAGACAAGCAGTATGGATAAGGCCATCAGATTCGCTTATAAAAATACGCCGAAGGGAGAAATTTGTCTTCTCTCTATGGCTTCACCCAGCTATAGTTTGTGGAAAAATTTTGAGGAGAAGGGGGATTTGTTTAAACACCTCGCAGAAAGATCGTCTCGAAGAAATTGGTAGAGTTATAAGTAAATATGTTATTATAATGGGCATGCAAGTTCTTCTTTTTTTAATCTCTTCCGCTGTTATATTGCTCGGCTCCCATCTACTGCTCGGTTATTCGTTGATAAGGTTTTTTAATATTACTAACCCAACAGCAAGGTACGGCTTGGTAATCGTTATCTTGCTTTTTACTGCCAGCTTTGTGGTCGCCTCCGCGCTCGTCCGCTTCCAAGAAAATATTTTTTCCAAAACACTCTACCGAGTTTCCGCTGTTTGGCTGGGACTTTTGGTTAATCTGCTTTTGGCCTGCGCCGCCGTTTGGTTTTTAAGACTTATTTTTATAAACAACAAAGCTCTCACAATAATTTTGTTTGCCGCAGCTGCCTTGTACTCTGTTTACGGAGTGTGGAACGCCTTCCACCCACAGGTTAAAAAAATAGATGTAACGATTAAAAATTTACCCCAAGTATGGCAGGGCAAAACAATCGTTCAACTTTCCGATGTGCACATTGGAGCAGTGCACGGTCAGGATTTTTTAAAGCAAATCGTGTATCAAGTTAACGCTCTTAATCCGGAGATGGTTGTAATTACCGGGGACTTGTTTGACGGCATGGATGGAGCCGAGGGCTTGCCTAGTGTTATAAACGATATCAACGCGCCGCGCGGAGTATATTTTATAACCGGCAATCACGAAACATATTTTGGTCTAGACAAAGCTTTTAATATTTTAAAGCAAACAAAAATAAAAATATTAGACGATAAGACAGTAGATTTAGACGGCCTCCAGATTGTTGGTGTCAGTTACCCGAACGACCGCAGCTTTAACGAGGCTCGCGACCTTAAAAAAGTTAGTAGTTCTATGGATAATTTTGTTGCCGGTAAGCCAACGATATTGCTTTACCACTCGCCGATGCCAAGCATAATAAAGCAGGCCAAAGAGCTGGGTGTTAATTTGCAGCTCTCTGGCCATACTCACGCGGGGCAAATCTTTCCTTTTGGATTTATAACTAAAATCTTATATGACGGCTACGATTATGGCTTGCGTACGGACGGAGATTACAATATCTATACCTCCAACGGCGTTGGTACTTGGGGGCCACCAATGCGTACGGGCAATACTCCAGAGATTGTGGCGGTTACCTTAAAGTAGAGATATAATAAACATATGACAAAGAAAATTTTAATAATCAATGCTCATCCATATGATCAGAGTCTGGGCACGGCGATTGCTAGCGCATACGAAAAAGGCGCAAAAGAGGCCGGCGCCGAAGTTAAGAGAATAAATTTATACGATCTTAAATTCGACCCAATCTTACACAAAGGCTACCACGAGATCCAAGAGCTTGAGCCGGATTTAAAAATGGCTCAAGAGGCCATAACTTGGGCGGAACATTTAGTTTTTGTTTATCCAATCTGGTGGCTAAATATACCGGCCCTTTTTAAGGGTTTTATCGACAGAATCATCTTGCCGGGCTTTGGGTTTAAATATGCTTCCAGCAAGCTGTTCCCGGAAAAATTATTAAAAAATAAAAGTGCTCGGCTACTTGTTACCATGGATGCTCCGGTTTGGTTTAATTGGTTGATGTATGGTAACGGGGGCAAATCTTCTCTTTGCGGGGGAGTTTTGGGTTTTTGCGGAGTTGGCCCCGTTTGTTGTACCAATTTTGATAAGGTAAAATTTAGGGGACCCAAGGAGATTGAGAGCTGGCTAAAAAAAGCGGAGCAAATGGGGCGCAGGTTAAAATAAGCAATAAAAATGCTTAAAAATTTTATAAAAATTCTGCTCACAGTTGTAATAGTTTTTGCAGTGGTTTTTGTTTTCTCCAGTATCTATAAAAACAAAAATTTAAATTTTAATCTGGATACGATAAACTTAATCAGGCAAAAAATTAGCGGCGTTACTACCGCGAGTGGTTGTGGCAAGCCGCTACAAATATCTATAGGCGCCATAGACAAAAGATTTAATATCTCCAGAGAGGATTTTTCTTCCAGCATAAAACAGGCGGAAAAAATGTGGGAGCAAGCGGCGGGCAAAAATCTTTTTGATCTTACCGTTAGCGGCAATGTGCCAGTCAATTTGGTTTTTGACCAAAGGCAATCCGATACCGACCGTCTCAAGGGTATCTTGGGCGGAATCACCTCCGAGGAGGGTAAGCTCGCGGCAGTAAAATCGGAGTACAATAGATTAACCGACAGTGTAAAGTCGGCCAATACTTCCTTTAATGACGGATTGGCAAAGTATCAAGATGCGCAGGCCTCATTTGCGCTCTCTTTAAGCGCCTATAATCAAAAAATGGACGAGTACAATAAAAATGTAGCCTTTTGGAACAGTAAGGGCGGCGCTCCTCAAGCGGAGTACGAAAAACTTTCCCAACAAAAAGATGTGTTAACCGCTATGCTTAACCAATTAAAGCCCGAGCAAGAGGCAATCAAACAAATGTACGACGATTTAAACATCAGCAAAGATAGTTTTAACGCTTTGGTCTCTCAGCTAAACACTCTGGCCGGAATTTATAATCGTTTGGCGGCCAATGTTAATAGTAGCGTGGGTTATTATAATCAAACTCAGGGATCAAGAGAAGAATTTATAACTGGCCTATTTACATCCGAGGGCAACCAGAAAAAAATAGACATCTTCCAGTATTACGATAAAAACGACCTGGTGCTCACCATTGCTCATGAGCTAGGGCACGCGCTTGGTTTAGAGCACGCCACCAGCCCGAGCTCTATAATGTATCCTAAGGAGGAGGGCCAAAAAATGCAGGTGAGCGCGGAGGATTTAAAAATGCTTCAAGCATTGTGCCCTTAAAACCCAAACAAAAAACCCGCCTGGTAAATAAATCCAGGGCGGGTTTTTGTTTAGGTTAATTACCTATAGTCCCTTCGGAAACCTCCGGATGGACGAGCAGGTCGATTTGCTTTGTGACAATCTCTGCAAAGTAATTGGTCTAATCTAGATGGGTCTGGATTAAAAGGTAATTCCTTTATATCCGTGGCGCATTTAGAGCACTTCCAATCTCCTTGAAACATTTGTCTTGGGGCAAACCCGCCTCCTCTGTTTTGATCGTATGCCATTTTGTTTTATTAATTTTTTTGGCGACCTATCGCGTTACGATACAAAATGGCTACGTTATAAAAAGTTAATTTTATAGACTCGCTCGATTTTGACGAACTCGATTATTGATACAATTATACACCCATCGGGTGCCATTTGTCAAGTCCGTCGCAACGTGCTATAATTAAAGGCGTTTATGAGAGATTTAACCAAAAAGCTGTTAAACCTGATGAAGCCCTTTAAAAAGGTGGTTTTTTACATGATGTTGTTCTTGGTGGTGCATCAGCTTATTAATCTTGTTTCCCCTTATATCTACGGAAAGA
>JAHFLR010000019.1 GCA_023244795.1 bacterium | reverse complement strand
GGCTATTATCCCCCTTGCTAAATATATAGGCGAGGCCACCGAGGAGCTTTCGGCTTATACTGGCCCCGCTTTGGGCGGCCTGCTGAGCGCTACTTTTGGTAATGCTACCGAGCTTTTAATCGGTATTTTTGCAATCAGGGCCGGTTTGGTTGAGGTTGTTAAGGCCTCTATAACCGGTTCGATTATCGGCAACTTGCTCTTGGTCTCCGGTATGGCGATGCTGGCGGGCGGGTGGCGATACAAAAAACAAGAATTTAGCAGAACCGGGGCGCTGGCTGCCGGCTCCTCTTTGCTTTTGGCGGCCATCGCCTTGATTATGCCGGCCATCTTTTTGCAGACTGCCCCCAATGCCGGCGGTAGAATCATTGGCGAGCTTAGCGTTTTTGTTTCTATTTTTATGCTGTTGGTATATGTGGCCAGTTTGTTTTTTATGCTCCGCACACACAAACATTTGTATACGGAGGAGGTGGTTAAATATGAGGCCAAGTGGAGTAAAAAGAAAAGCGTCCTTATTCTTTTTTGGGCAACCATTGCCGTTGCCTGGATGAGCGAAATTTTGGTCGGCTCTATTGAGCCGGTGGTGGCAAGTTTTGGTTGGACTCAACTTTTTGTTGGTGTCATTTTTGTTGCGATTATAGGCAATGCGGCCGAGCACACTTCGGCCATTGTTACCGCCAGAAAAAATAGGATGGACTTATCTTTGCAGATATCTATTGGTTCGGCTACCCAGATTGCTATGTTCGTTGCGCCCTTTCTGGTGCTAGTTAGTTTGTTCTTCAAGACCCAAATGAACCTGGTGTTTAATATGTTTGAGCTGGTTGCCATTGTTTTATCTATATTGATTGCCAACCTGGTAGTTGAAGATGGCGAAAGCAATTGGCTAGAGGGAGTCCAGCTATTAATGGCTTATGCCATTATGGCGGTAGCTTTCTTTTTCCATCCTTAGGATAGATTGATTTTTAGGCTAGATAGCGATATCTTACTCTTATGACAAAAAGGCGTGTTTATTTAGATCACGCGGCAACTACTCCAATGGACCCCAAAGTTAAAAGGGCGATGGAGTCGTTTTGGTCTAAAAATTTTGGCAACCCCAGCTCTATATATACAGAGGGCAGAGACGCCAAAGGAGCGATGATTTTAGCCAGAGCCGAAATTGCCAAAATCCTAGGAGCCATGGCGGAAGAAATAATTTTTACTTCTGGTGGCACCGAGAGCGACAACCTGGCGATATTAGGGGTGGCAAAGCATTTTGCTAAAAGCTTTTTAAATTATTCATTTTCTCCGCGGCTTAACTCGCAAGCGGGATTCGACACCGACTCAGAAAATAAACAATTTAAAAAGCCACATATTATAACTTCAAAAATAGAACATCATGCAGTGCTAAATCCTTGTAAAGAATTAGAGAAGCAGGGATGGGAGGTAACGTATATTGGTGTCGACAAAAACGGTTTAGTAGATCCAAGGGAGGTAATAAGGGCAATCAAGCCGGAGACAATCCTCGTGTCCGTAATGTACGCCAATAACGAAATCGGAACTATCCAACCGATAAACGAAATAGGTAGAGCGATAAAGACATATAAAAGAGAAAATAAAACCGACTTCCCATATTTCCACACCGATGCATGCCAGGCAGCCGGCCATTTAGATTTAAATGTAGAAAAGTTAGGAGTTGACCTGTTAACAATCAATGGCTCCAAAATTTATGGCCCCAAGGGGGTGGGTGTTTTGTATGTAGGCAGAAGTGTCGGCATCAATCCGTTGATGTATGGAGGCGAGCAGGAAAAAAGTTTAAGACCAGGGACCGAGAACGTGCCGGCAATTGTGGGCATGGCCGAGGCGCTAAAGATAGCTCAAAAATCAAAAGATAAAGAAGCTAAGAGACTCGTTGGCTTGCGTGATTATTTTATAAAAAAATTGATAAGCAAAATTCCCAATGTCTATTTAAATGGAGACCCGGTTAAAAGGTTACCCAACAATATAAACATATCTGTTTTGGGGGTGGAGGGAGAGTCGCTGGTGCTTTATTTAGATGAGTATGGCGTAGCGGCCTCTACCGGCTCGGCCTGCAGCTCGATGAGCCTAGAGCCGTCTCATGTTATAACTGCTATTAATAGCGACCCTTTGTGCGCCCATGGCTCGTTGAGATTTACTATGGGTAAAAAAACCACCAAGCAAGAGCTGGATTACGTAATAAAGATTTTGCCGGAGATTGCCAAGAAGCTAAGACAATTTTCCGCGGTTAAGATATAATTGACACATGGATAAAAATAGCTGGACATATTCAGAAGAGGTAAAAAAGAATTTTTTGCATCCTAAAAACTTTTTGGAGAAAGAGCCAAAAGAGGGCGATTTTGATGCCCAGGGAGAGGCGGGTAGCGCCGCCTGCGGCGATATAATGAAGGTCTGGATAAAAGTAGATCTCAAATCAGAAAAAGTAAAAAAATTTAAATGGCAAACCTGGGGCTGCGCTTCGGCCATAGCTTCAACCTCTGTTTTTTCGGAGATGGTAACCGAAAGGGGTGGAATGGAAATAGAAAAGGCGCTTAAAATAACTCCCCAGCAAATAATCGAACGGTTGCATGGTCTCCCCTCCATTAAAATACATTGTTCTGTTTTAGCCGATCAGGCCTTTAAGGATGCGGTAAAAAATTATTATGCCGTACACTCCTCCTAAAAAGATATTAGAAAAATACGCTAAAGTATTGGTTAATTTTGCGCTGGGCGGGTGCAAGGGTCTTAAAAAAGGCGAGGTGGTTTATTTGATAGCTTACGAGTACTCAAAGCCTCTTTATGCCGAAGTCACCAAGCAAATACTAAAAACCGGCGGGCATGTCATCTCTAGCTACCGTCCTAATAGCGATCATAAATTTAATTTTGACCGAGATTTTTACATTAATGCGCAGAATCATCAGATAAGTTTTTTCCCAAGCAAATATTTGCGCGGGCTTATAGATGAAATAGACCATTCTATATTTATAATGAGTGATACCGACATGGAAGCACTTAAGGGGATTGACCCTAAAAAAATAATGGCAAGAAATGTTGCCCTAAAGCCGTACATGGACTGGCGTAACAAAAAAGAAAGCGAAGGTAGATTTACATGGACACTGGGGCTTTATGGCACCGGAGCTATGGCAAAAGAGGCCGGCCTAACGGAAAAAGAGTACTGGGGCCAAATAATAAAAGCCTGTTTTTTGGACCACAAAGATCCAATAACTAAATGGAAATCTATATATAAGCAAATAGATGATTACAGAAAAAAATTAAACAAACTTAAGATAGATAAAGTGCACGTCGTTGGCCCTGATGCCGATTTGTGGATTAAAATAGGAGACAAAAGGGTTTGGAACGGAGGCGGTGGCCGTAATGTGCCTAGTTTTGAGATTTTTACTTCTCCTGACTGGCGCGGCACAAATGGCTGGATAAAATTTAACCGGCCGCTTTATCGGTATGGGAATTTAATTACCGGAGTGGAACTAGAGTTTAAAGACGGAGCCGTGGTAAAATCAAGGGCCAAGAAAAATGAGAAGATATTAAAAGAGATGATTGCTTCCAAAAATGCAGATAAAATTGGAGAGTTCTCTTTAACCGACAAAAGATTCTCCAATATTACTAAATTTATGGCCGAAACATTGTATGACGAAAACGTTGGCGGGCCGGAGGGGAATACGCACATTGCTTTAGGTAATTCTTACCACGATACTTATGACGGTGACCCAACTAGGGTTAGTAAAAAGAGATGGGCCCAACTTGGTTTTAACGATTCGGCTATTCATACCGATATAGTTTCTACTTCTCCCAGGATAGTCACTGCTTATTTAAAAAATGGTACCCAGACAGTTATCTACAAAGACGGTAAATTTTCTCTAGACATAAAAGACGTGTGATTGACACACCCCGCATAGATACCTAAAATATAAGTATGGAACTAGAACAGCTAACAAAAAAACAGCTAGTTTTTTTGGCCTTATTAATAAGCTTTATGACCTCTATCGTCACGGCTATTTTTACTGTATCCTTGGTTAATCAGGCTCCGCCTCCAATTACCAACACCATTAACAAGGTGATAGAGAGAATTGTTGATCCAATGGGCGCCAATAAGGATCAGGAAAAAAATCAAAACCAACAGCCAGCTTATGTAAGCAAGGACGAAGCTATCATAAAAATCGTTAAAGACGCTAGCCCGGCCATTGTTAGCGTTGTGGCCACCAAAGATTTGCCGGTGCTGGAGCAATATTATGCCAACCCCCTTGGTAGCGATCCGATGTTCCAGGGGTTAGAAGTACCGCAATATAGGCAAAAGGGCACGCAGAAGCAAGAAGTAGGCAGTGGTACGGGGTTTTTTGTCGGTAGCGACGGGATTCTTTTAACTAACAAGCATGTGGTGGAGGACACAGCCGCGCAATACTCCATTGTAATGAATGACGGAAGAAAGCTAGATGCCAAGGTGCTGGCGCGGGACCCGTTCCAAGACATAGCCATATTGAAGGTGGAGGGTAAAAATTTCCCGACTGTTTCGTTGGGTGATTCCGACAAATTGGATATCGGCCAGTCGGTGGTGGCTATCGGCAATGCGCTGGGAGAGTTTAGAAACACCGTCTCTATCGGCATTGTCTCCGGTCTAGACAGAAAAATAGTAGCGCAGGGGTCGCTCTCTGGTCCGGAAGAATTAGGGTCACTCATCCAAACGGATGCCGCCATAAACCCGGGCAATTCGGGCGGGCCGTTGTTAGACATAAACGGCAAGGTGATTGGCATCAACACGGCCGTGGCTCAATCGGCCCAAAGTGTCGGTTTCGCTTTTCCTATAAATTTTGCCAAAAGAGATGCTCAAGACGCCAAGGAGTTTGGCAGCGTGCAATATCCGTACCTGGGAGTTAGGTATGTGGCAGTAGACAGCGCTACTAAAGATGGCCTCAATCTTTCCGTAGACTACGGGTTAATAATTAAAAAGGGGCCGAGTGGCGAACCCGCAGTGGTAGCGGGCGGTCCGGCTGGTAAAGCTGGCCTTAAGGAGGGCGATATTATTTTGGAGATTAACGGCACAAAAATAAATCAGGAGAATACCCTAAGCCGGCTGTTGACTAAATACCGAGTAGGTGATAAGTTGTCGCTGAAGATACTAAGAGATAATAAAGAGAGTAATGTCGATATAACGTTAGATAAACGTCCGGAAAATACTTAAATAAAAATATGCCACCATTTTCAAATTTTACAATCAAAGCCCAAGAAGCCGTGCGCAAGGCGCACGAAGTTGCCATTGAGCGAGGCCAAAGCCAACTAGAGCCGACTCATCTTTTGGCTGCTTTAGTGGCGCAAGAGGATAGTTTGGTTACTCCGATTCTAGAAAGGATAGGTCTAGATATTGTTTTTCTTACCGACTCCATAAACGATAACATGTCCGACCTCGGGCAAGTTGATGCTTCGGCGCCATCATTCCAAATATTTATTGCTCCCGAACTGGCAAAAGTGTTTGATATGGCGCATAGAATTTCCGTGTCTATGAAGGACGAATATGTAAGCACCGAACATCTTTTTCTGGCGATTTTGGACGTGCCGTCCGGCGCTCAGGAGATGCTAAAGAAATTTAAAATAGAAAGAAAAAACGTTTTGTTTGTTTTGGGTGAATTAAAAAAAGAAGGTGTAGTTAACGGAGGGCAAACTACAAGCAAATCAAAAGTCTTGGATAAATATGCAAGAAACCTGACAGACTTGGCCAAGCAAGATAAGCTGGATCCGGTTATCGGGCGAGAAGAAGAGATTCGGAGAGTGATGCAGATATTAAGCAGACGGACAAAGAACAATCCTATTTTAATAGGCGAGGCTGGTGTTGGTAAAACAGCCATCGCGGAGGGCTTGGCCAGAAGAATCGCCAAGGGCGATGTTCCGGAGTCGCTCAAAGACAAAGAGCTCATCTCTTTGGATATGGGGATGCTGGTCTCGGGCACAAAATACCGAGGAGAATTTGAGGAGCGCTTAAAAAGCATAATTAAAGAGATAGAAAAATCGGCGGGCAAGATCATTTTGTTTATAGATGAGATACACACTATTGTGGGGGCGGGAGCGGCTGAGGGCGCCATAGATGCCTCTAATATGCTTAAACCGGCCCTTGCCAGGGGGCTTCTGCACGCTATTGGGGCTACCACCATTAAGGAGTACCAAAAGCATATAGAAAAGGACCCCGCCTTGGCGCGTAGATTCCAGCCGGTGTATGTAGAAGAGCCATCAGTGGAGGACACCATTTCCATATTGCGCGGCCTTAAAGAAAAATACGAATTGCATCATGGCGTAAAAATTACTGACGAAGCGATACAATCGGCGGCTAATTTATCTAGCAGGTACATTACCGATAGATTTTTACCAGATAAAGCAATAGATCTGATAGACGAAGCGGCTTCCGCTTTGCGTTTAGAGCTCGATAGTATGCCCGAGGAGCTGGAGATTGCCAACAGACATATAATGAAGTTAGAAATCGAAAAAGAGGCCCTCAAAAAAGACAGCTCTATTAAGTCTAAAAAAAGAGTCAAGGAAATAGAAAAAGAAATTGCCAACGCCAAAGAAAAAATTTCCTCCGTAGAACTAAGGTGGAAAAACGAAAAGGATGTTCTAATAAACATCCGTAAGTGGAAAAAAGAAATCGAATTACTGCGAACAGAAGCTGATTTGGCGGAAAATAAATCCGACTTGTCAAAAGTGGCGGAGCTTCGATATGGAAAAATACCAGAGCTGGAAAATAAAATAACTAACGAAGAAAAGCGTCTCAAAAAATTACAATCTTCCCGAAGAATTTTAAAGGAAGAGATTACGGAAGAGGATATCGCTGGCGTAGTTTCTCGTTGGACAGGCGTGCCAGTCTTTAAGATGATAGAAGAAGAAGCGGAGAAGCTGCTCAATATGGAGGAAATTTTGAGCCAACGGGTTATTGGTCAGAAGGAAGCCATTGCCAAGATTGCCAACGCGGTAAGGAGGTCGCGGGCGGGGATCTCTTACGAAGATCGCCCCATCGGTTCTTTTATGTTTTTGGGCCCGACCGGAGTTGGAAAAACCGAACTGGCTAAAGCGTTAGCAGGGTTTATGTTTAACGACGAGAAGTCATTAATCCGAGTTGATATGTCGGAATACATGGAACGTCACACTGTTTCTAAAATGATTGGCTCTCCGCCGGGTTATGTTGGCCACGAGGAGGGTGGACAATTAACCGAAATGGTACGGCACAGGCCGTATAGTGTGGTGTTGTTTGATGAGGTAGAAAAAGCGCATCCCGAGGTGTTTAATATTATGCTTCAGATTTTGGATAACGGCAGATTAACTGATGCCAAGGGCAGGCAAGCCAATTTTAAAAACACAATTATTATTATGACATCCAACATCGGCTCCGAGCATGTAAGAAAAATGGAGGCGCTGGGTTTTGGCTCCTTTGCCACTCAAGAAGAGGAAGATAAAGAGACCGAAAAAGGATTGCGAAGCAAAATTATGCAGGCGCTGGAGAACAGGTTTAGGCCGGAGTTTTTAAACAGGCTCGATGAGATAATAATATTTTACTCGTTAAAAGAAGAAGACCTCAGGAGCATTGTCAAAATCCAAATTGACATCGTGGGTTCTCGTTTGGCCGAAAAAGACATAAAACTACAAGTATCCAATGCGGCCCTTTCCTTTTTGGGGAAAGAGGGTTATAATCCTTCCTACGGTGCCAGACCGCTCAAAAGGCTGATCCAGAACAAGATAATGAACAAAGCCGCCGAGATGATTATTGGCGGCAAGGTAGGGGGCGGGGGCACTTTAAGCATAGATGTTTCCAGCAAGGGCGAACTGATAGTAGAACCCGGCAAAAACAGCAAACCGTTAGGCAAAAGGGGGGCAGGAGTGGCAAAGGTAAAGTAGGGAGACGGCGGTTGCCGTTTGATGCGTGGATGGCAGAGTGGTCAATTGCAATAGACTGTAAATCTATCGCCTTCGGGCTACGTAGGTTCGAATCCTACTCCACGCACAGCTTTAAAGAAAATTTATAAGGTAATAAAATCAATATGTCGCAAGATAATTTAATTAAGTTGCAATGCACTAAATGTAAACGTTTTAACTATTGGAGCAGCAAAAACAAGAAGGGAGTTGAAAGAAAAATAGAATTGCAAAAGTTTTGCAAGTGGTGCAAGGCGAGAACAAAGCACAAAGAATCAAAGAAATAGTCTCTGGTTCTTTTGGGCCTATAGTTCAGTGGTAGAATAGCGGTCTCCAAAACCGTTGACCGAGGTTCGAATCCTCGTGGGCCCGCCAGAGGGTATAGGTCTATTAATTAACAAAACAGTCCGCCTTGGCGGACTGTTTTGTTAATTGCGCCTATCTACCTAGTAATGATTCTCGGTAGAAGTAGCGCCGGTGGAGGTGGCGTTGCTGTGCTCTCCTTGGTTTTCTATGCCTGGAGTTTTTGGTGTACGAGCCACAACTTTGCTGGCCATAACCGTGGATTGAGTTCTGTCCCAAACGCCACTAATTGTGGCAGTCATGCCATTGGCTAAATCGGAGACGGCGCCAGTCTTATCGTTTACCATAACTCTGGCATCGGTGTTAACTGTTACTTTGACACCACCCCTGCTTTTGGTGGTTAAGGTAAAGGAGCTTCCGCTCAAATTGGAAATTGTTCCATTAAAGCTGGCGTTCCTTGTTTGTATGGACATGTTTTGCACCTTCGCGGCATTAACTGCCCAGGAGGTGGTTGTACTAACGGTGCCGCTAACTAAAACCGCATCGCCTACGGCGAACTCAGGTAAGTTTGAGGTTCCACCGAATCTGCGGATGATTTTTGTGCTGGAAGCAACATTGATATTCCAGACTCCACCCCAGCTATTTAGTGTAAATGAGCCACTTTGCATTGCGGCAACGGTGCCGCTTAATTGGCCTTTGCCGTTGCTATTAAACTGCACCATCATCTTGGCGATGGGGGTGTTATCTTTTTTTCCTTGGCTATTATCGTTGTTTTGATCTGCCAATGCGCTGACGGCAAAAGAGGCCAACAGGGCCGCCGTAGCGACGGTTCCAGCCGCGGCCAGTACGAATTTACTTTTTGACATAATTTTTTATTTATTAATCTGTTAATTATTAATTTTGCTAGGTTTTCGACTCCTGCTTTTATGATATCAAGTAATGTTAAAGTATCAAGATTGCCATTATTTAGCCAGAAATACCCTTGCTATGCCTTGAGTTTTTTTGAGTTCAGTTGGTTTTACCAAAACGATATTTTTATCTCGCTTAAACCAGGTTGTTTGGCGTTTGGCATATTGTTCGCTCTCTAAAATCATTCTCTCCAGCATTTCTTTCTTTGTAATTTTACCCCGCAAAAACAGGGCAGGGTACTTATATTCAAATCCCAGCTCGCCAATACGCTTCCAAGTAACCCCGGATTCTTTGAGTTTTTTTGTTTCTTTAATAACACCTTGCTTAACCATCGTTGCAGTTCTCTGGGCAATCCGTTCCTTGAGTTTTTCTTTCGGCCAGGCAATGCCGATTTGAAGCACTTCGTATGGAGTCGCTTGCGTTATTTGCCCGCCTCGCGTCTTAACCCACGAGTGGACTCCGACGCCGACTCGGCTATCAAATGACGCAAGCTCGTTGCTATTAGTTTTATATTTTACTATCTCAATCGCTCTAATAAGCCTCCTCGGATTTTTGGCGTCAATGTTTTTTGCGCGCTCGGGGTCTAATTTCTGGAGCATTTTAAAAAGCTGCTCCGTTGATTTTTTCCCCAGCTCTTTCCTTAGTTTTGGGTTTGGTGGCACATCGGCAGTTTGTATTTTGCCGAGCAATAAATCTATATAAAAACCGGTACCGCCACAAACTATTGGTACTTTGTTTTTTGCCCATATTTTCTCCATTGCGCCCTCGGCGCATTTTTCAAAATCGGAAGCCGTATAAACTTTTTTGGGGCTGGTCACACTAAGGCAGTGGTGAGGGATACCGGCCATCTCTTTTTTGGTGACCTTCCCCGTGCCAATATTCATACCCTTATAAACTTGTCTGGAATCGGCAGAAATAACTTCACCCGCCAATTGGCGGGCGAGCCATACCGCCAACCCGCTCTTGCCGGAGGCCGTTTGGCCAAGAATTACGATAAGTTTTTCAGGTTTGTTCATTAATGCTATAATACAAAAGTAATAGATCTTTCGCAAAACAATTTTATATAGAGGCAAACAAAACACGGGAGGTGTCATGTTTCCTACGCCAAATTATAGATGGAACTGCACCGATTGTGGCGAGAAGCTGGCCGGCCATCAGGATGACCAATTAAGCGTAGGGCCACCGAAGTGCCCA
>JAHFLR010000018.1 GCA_023244795.1 bacterium | reverse complement strand
TGTTTGGCATTGGCTTGGCTGTTTTTTTAATTGCTCATTTCGTTATTCATATCGGAATGAACATCGGCGTTTTGCCCGTTACCGGGCTTGGCTTACCGCTAATGAGTTACGGCGGCTCCAATCTGTTAACCATAATGGGCGGGTTGGGGATTTTGATGGGAATGAAAAATTATTCCCGCCAGATGCATCGCGAGGACACCATGATAAATTTGGGAGAGTAGCGGCGGTTGCAAAGACTGGGGCGGTGTTGTATGAATTAGTTAGATTGAAATAGGTTCTATACAGAAGAAAAACGAACAAAACCAACGCTTGCCCGAGCGCTTCGGGTAACTCTAACGCCAGTCGCCCTTATGGGCTAACGGCAAGGAGGCAGTGATGCCGAAATGGACCGAAGTGCCTCACGACATCATCAACGGAGCGCATCAGCGTCTGTGGGGAGGACTTGGAGACCGCGCTGAAGACATCGCACGACGCATAATCGACGACCCAACCTTTGCAGGCGACCTCGTCCAGTTTGTTATTGAGTATCATACCAAGACGATGGGCAAGTGCGCCGAAGCCACCACCTACAAGGTGGCCGATTGCTTTACGAACAGGTCGATCTTCCACCACCGCGACGGCAACCTGGACAGGTGGCTCCCAGCCACACTCCCCGTTAAGATTGCTGATTATTTCAGTTACAAGAACACTACGCAAGGTCAGACCTTCCGCCAGATGGCCGAGATGATTGCCGGCATTAGTGATATCGGCGACAAGAGGAACGAGGATCTGGTGTCTATTCTTGTGGAGCAGGGTAAGACCTGTTCGCTCAAGCAGATCGAAAACGCTATCGTCCGCCACGAGGCGGGCGACAAGAGCGACGGTCTGCTCGATAATGGCCGGGCCAACTTCTTTTTCGTTTGGTCCGGGAGCGCCATGTTCGTGGTCCGCGCCAGCTGGGACGGTGACAGGTGGGACGTCGACGTCTACAGCTTCGGCCGCGGCTACTGGTGGGCTGCTGGCTGCCGCGTCTTCTTCGGCAACTAGGACACTTCGGGTCCCTCGTGACCCTTCGGGGAGGCTTCGCAGCCTCCCCGATTTTTTATTTTACACTTCTATTAGCACCGGCAAAATAATTGGCCGGCGTTTTGTTTTTTGAAAGAGAAATTTTGCCACGCGCTCTCGGATTACCTCTTTAACATAAGTGATGTTGATGGGGTGCATTTTACCAATGGCCTCTTCGGTGGCCCGCACAATCAAATGGCGGGTCTGTTTTAATAAGTCCTGAGACTCTCTCAAGTAAATAAATCCTCGAGAGATAATATCGGGGGAGCTGCGTACTCGGCCGGTTTTAGAATCAATAACGGTAATAATCACAAAAATCCCGTCTTGGGCGAGCATCTGCCTGTCTCTTAAAACCACTTCTTTTACGTCGCCCACGCCCAAGCCGTCTACCATTACATAGTTGGCAGGCGCGCTCTCGGCCAGCACTTCTATTTTTTCTTTGGTGGCTTCTATAATGGCGCCGTTGTTTAGGGGCACCACAATATTTTGAGCGGGTATGCCGAGAGATTCCGCTAGAGTAGCGTTATTTCTCAACATAAAATAATGGCCATGGATAGGGATAAAGAATTTTGGGTTAATAAGCTTGGTCATTAGTTTTAATTCTTCTTGGCAAGCATGACCGCTAGCGTGTACGTCTAAAATGCCGGAGTGCACGATTATCGCCCCTTGCCTGGAGAGGTTGTCTTTTAGATTTTGGATGCTTTTTTCGTTCCCCGGGATAACGGAAGAGGATAAGATAACCGCGTCACCCGGAACAATTTTAATGCTCTTGTGCCTTTTGTTGGCGACTCTCATTAAGGTTGCGTTTTCTTCTCCTTGCGCGCCGGTGCAAATTATTACTATTTTGTTGTTGGGGTAATCGCTCATTCTTTCGGCGGAGATGATGGTATCTTTTTTGGGGTTAAAAAAACCGAAGTTTTGCACAATCTCAAGGTTGGCCTTCATGCTGTAGCCGTCTATAACAACCTTTTTGCCGAGCTCTTCGGATACGCTTACGGCCTCTATTACTCTCTCCATAAGAGAAGAAAAAGTGCCGATAATCACTCTGCCTCTGGCATCGGTTAAGACTTGCTTTATGTTGTCTCTGGCTTCGCGCTCGGAGATAGAGAAGCCCGGTTTCTCCGCGTTGGTGCTCTCTAGCAACAAAACTAAATTGTTTTCTTTTCCGATTTCGCCGTACTCCTTTACGTTTAGTGGTTCGCCATTTTCGTCGCGGTCTATTTTAAAGTCTCCCGGGTAGACAATGTTGCCAATCGGGGTCTCCAAAATAATACCGATAGCGTCTGGAACGTTGTGGGCAATGGTAAAAAATTTGGCGGAAATATATTTACCTATTTTTACCGTTTGCTGAGTTTTAACTTCTATGATATTTAGCTTGGGCGCGTGAGTAAACTCTTCTTGGCGCTTCATAATCATGGCTTTAGTGATTTGAGAAGTGTAGATGGGAGGATTGCCGATATCTTTGAAAAGATAGGGGATACCGCCGATGTGGTCTAGGTGGCCATGGCTTATAATGAGTCCCCTGATTCTGTTAAGTTTATTTTGCAGATACTTAGTATTGGGGATGATGTAATCAATGCCCGGGGTCTCCTCCTCGGGGAATTGCAAACCGGCATCAATCAATATGATGTCGTCTTTGTACTCCACGATGGTCATGTTTCTTCCGACTTCTTCTACTCCTCCGAGTGGAATGATTCTGACTCTGTCTTCTCTCGGTATGCTGGGGCTGTGCGCCACCGGCCTTTCCGAGGAGAGTATTTCTCTAGAGGAGGGGATGCCTCTTCTAACCGGTCGCCTTGAGGTGGGCGCCGTTCGTCTGTGAGACGATACTTTTGTTGTTTTTTCCATATTTGTTATTGATTAATAATTTTTTCTGTGCCGAGAGCGGGAGTTGAACCCGCACGAGCTTGCGCTCATAGCGACCTGAACGCTACGTGTCTGCCAATTTCACCACCTCGGCAGGTGATAGAGGTCAAATATTTTTGTATAGACTCTCTATTGTTAAAAATTTTTTATATTTTTGAGGAAAGCTTAAAAAATCTAAATTTTCCAGTTCGGGGGGAAGTTTTTGGGGTTTTAGCCAAACGAGTTCCGGCACTTTTCCGTAGGCCGGGTTTTTGATAGGGGAGGCTATTGAGGAGACTGCTGTTGATCCTGTGTTGGTTATATAATAGCACAACCCGTGATTTTTTTCAATATCCTCGTACATATTGCGGGCCCGGGTGTCTATCCAGTTAGAGATTATAAGGCTTTTATCTGGGGAGGGGTTAATGCTGCAAAAACCAAAATCTGGAGGAATAATTACCTTGTCGCCGGCTTCCGCTTTAATGGCATAGGCCTCGACAATTTCTCCTTCGGCGCCACTGCCTTTCTCTAGTAAGGTAATTAAAGAGCCCTCCACAACCTCAAACAGTTCGGGGAAGCCCTCGCTGTGATAGTGGCCGGCAGTTTTGTGCCACTCGCCGTTTATTGCGCCGGGGTAGATCTTGGTAAGATCATATTGGAGTTCGCCGCCTGATGATAGCCTGCTGCCTTCTCTCCGGCAAACATCATAGACAACTTTGTCTTCAAAACTTCCGGACATGGGTTTAAATAAGACGCCACTAATGCCGCTGATTTTTTTATTTGAAACTTTTCCTATTTGGCAAAAATTCTCCATACTTTATTTGTTTGAGTGTACCATTTATAAATTTGAGAAAATCTTTCCGCTGGTACCGCAACGCTTTCTATGTTATCTGCCCCCTGTATATTGCTAGGCAAAATATAAATAAAAGACGGAGAAAAAAGAAAAACGGCGGGAGTATCTTTCTCCACTTCCTGTTGGAACTGTTTGTACTTGGCTATCCTCTCGTCTTGGTTAAGAGTCTTTCTGGCGTCCTCCAATAATTTATCTACCTTGGCGTTGGCATACATGGCGACATTTGAGCCCGGGTAATTTTTTTGAGAAGAGTGCCAAAAAACGAAAGGATCCGGGTCTCGCCCGATTGATTCTCCAAAGAGCAGAGAGTCGTAATTTCTTTCGGTAATCGCTTTTTGCAGATCTCCGGTCTCAAAAAATTTTAATTCTACTTTGGCTCCGGCTTGCTCCCACATTTTTTTTATTAGGGTGGCTATGCTTTTTAATTCTTCCGATTCTCCCGAGGTGGAGACAGAGAACTCCAGAGTTAGCTTTTCTTTTTTGCTGAGTTCTTTTTCAAAAACTCCGTTTTGGTTTAGCTTCCACCCGTTTTTTATTAATATTTTTTTGGCATCATCGGCGGAAAAATTTTCCGGCTCCAGGCCGAGCGCTCCCAGAGTTCCCTGCGGAATCGGGTGGTTTAATGTTTCCCCGTATCCCTTAAGCACTTCTTGTACCAGCTTATTTTTATCGGTAGCCGTTAAAAGGGCTTGGCGCACCTCCTTTTGTAGGAGAACCTTTGATTTATTTTGATTAAAAAAGACGGCAAAAATTCTGGGGAGATTTATGACTTTTGTTTTGTTGGAGCCGCTCTCGCACTGAGTACCGTTGGCGCATCCGGGGAAGACGCTGTCAATCATGGCAGGAGATATCCCCCCGATGCTGCTTATATTGCCGCGCTTGTAAGCATCGACGGCGTCCTTTTCCGATAGATAAAACTTTAAGGTGATTTTTTTAAGATAGGGCTTGCCCAGAGCAAATTGGTCGTTGGGGGAGAGGTCGTAGGAGGAAACATTGCCCGAGGGGTCTTTAGTTATCGTGTCAATCTTGTATGGACCAGAGCCGATTGGCCGGGTGTTAAACTCGCTATAGAGCATTTGTTCGCTGGGAATGTTTTGCCAAATATGTTTAGGCAATATACCCAGAGTGGTATTTTCTAAAAACGGGGAGTACGGGTTTTTAATATTAAATTTGATGGTTAAATCGTTTACTTTTTCTATCCCCACTCCCTCCCATGAGGCCCGTTTGGTGCTTTTGATTTGCGGGTCCTTGGCGCGCTGAATGGTAAAAACGATATCGTCGGTGGTTACTCTCTCTCCGTCTTGCCAAACGAGATTCGGTTTTAATGTAAAAGTATAAACTAAGCCATCGGGGCTAACATCGTATTTTTCGGCCAGGTCGGTTATCAGGCCGCCGCTATTATCTGTTCTCATGAGGCCGGAGTAAACAAGCTCGGAGAGGTCTCTCTCGGCGTCGGAAATGGAGATGAGGGGATTTATAAATCTGGGCGCTCCGATTATGCCCTCCTCTAGCAACCCGCCGCGTTCCGGCACTACCACTAAAAATCTATTATTTGCCTGCCAGCCCAGGAGAACGGAACTAATAAAAAAGATTACTAGAAAAAACAAAAATAAGCATTTCTCCCAAAAGGGGAGAGTTCTTAAAATATAAACGCCCTCCCGTAGATTAGGAAGATTAAATCGCCTTTTTAAAAAAGAGGAAGCTTCTTCTGCCACAATAAAATGATACTAATTATTTTAAGATAAGAGAGGCGATAGTGGAGACCACAAACAGGACACCCAAAATAATGGTGACAATAAACAGAACCCGTTCAAATCCTCTTTTGGTGTGGTACGAGGTGCCCAGGCCGCCAAAGGCATTGCCCAAACCACCCCCCTTTTGCTGAAGCAAAATAGCGCCGACCAGCAGGACGCTAATAACAATTTGTGCGATTGGTAATATTTGAGTCATAGACTTTATGGGTTTATTATAGTCCAAACACCCCCAAAAGCAAGGCGTGGTGTTTTTGCTTAGCTTGCCTGCTGCTCATTTTGTTGTTCCAGAACGCGGTCTTGGTTCCCGGGAGACATCTTTCTAAATTGTTCTAAGTTGGTGCCAATCTTCTCTAAAAATCCTTCGTCAATCTCAAAGTCGTACCTGGCCACCTCCGGTGATCTTAAGGGCTCCATCATATCGGGGTCAAATTCTATGGTCGTTCGGCCTTGAGACATTTGGCTTAAATCTAGGGTTTCTTTCTCAGTGGGGGAGGCGCTCTCTAGCTCCGTACCCATATAAGCGCAATCGGTTCGGTCGCAAACAGAGCCACGGGAGTTTTTGGCCGGCCTTCTGCACACGGGGCATATTTTTTCGTTTTCTTCGGATGAAGAGGTAAGGCCCTCTCCGTTGCCGCCAAATACTCCTTCGTCCTCAATTGGGTTGTGTTCTCCTGATTCCATATTATAATTAAGATATTATTATTAATAGCTTAAAACTTTTTTAATCATATGTCTATAACTTGGATAATAGTAGCGGCGCTGGCCGTAATTCTTGGTTGGTTTGCCGCTTCTTATAACGGCTTTGTGAGATTAGTTAACAGAACAAAAGAGGCGTGGTCTGATATCGAGGTGCAATTAAAGAGGCGATACGACCTTATCCCCAACTTGGTGGAAACGGTTAAGGGTTACGCCGCGCACGAGAGCAATGTTTTTGCTCAAGTAACCGAAGCCAGATCAAAAGCGATGGGGGCGCAGAGTTTAGACGATAAAGGTAAAGCCGAGAACGCGCTCTCCGGAACATTAAAAACTCTCTTTGCCGTTTCCGAAGCATACCCGGAGCTGAAGGCCTCCGCGAATTTTAAGGCTCTGCAAGACGAGCTAGCCGATACGGAAAATAAAATCCAAGCCGCTCGCAGATTTTACAACGGCAACGTGAGAGACCTAAACACCAAAATAGAATCTTTCCCCTCAAACTTTATTGCCAAGATGTTTGGCTTCGCTAAGTCGGAGTTCTTCCAAGCCGAAGAGGAGGCCAAAGCGCCGGTAGTGGTAAAATTCTAGATGGTCATCTGATGGCAACTCTATACACTCAGCAAGACAACAACATCCGCAAAACTTGGTTTTTGATGACCATGTTTTTGGTCGTCATCATTGCCATTGGTTGGGTGTTTGCTCAAATTTATGGCAACTCCGGTTTTTTGTACGTTGCAATTATTTTTAGCTTGGTAATGAATTTTTTTAGTTATTGGTATGCCGATAAAATTGTTTTAAAAATGGCGGGCGCCGTGCCGGCTACGCTGGAGGAAAATAGAGAACTCTTCCACATAGTAGAAAATTTATCTATCACCGCCGGTTTGCCGATACCAAAAATTTATATTATCAACGATGCCTCTCCCAACGCATTTGCTGCCGGCAGAAACAAAGAGCACGCGGTGGTGGCTGTTACCACAGGTCTCCTGCAACTTTTAAACAAAAACGAGCTGGAGGGAGTGGTGGCGCATGAGCTCTCCCACATTGGCAACAAAGATATTTTATTGAGTACGGTTATTGTTGTGCTGGTTGGTTTTGTATCTATTCTCTCCCACTTCTTTTTGCGATCGAGATTGCTCGTCAGGGGAGACCGAGATGATAAGGGCGGAGCGGGAGCTATTTTGTTTGTTGTTGGTATTGCGCTAGCCATACTGGCGCCGATTGCTTCTACTCTCATCCAATTGGCCATCTCCAGAAAAAGAGAATTTTTAGCCGATGCTTCCGGCGCGCTTTTAACCAGGTATCCGGAGGGGCTAGCTTCGGCGCTAGAAAAAATCTCTAAAAGCCCTGTTCCGCTTCAGCACGCAAACAGCGCTACCGCGCATCTCTATATTGCTAACCCGTTTAAGGGCACCAGCGTCTCAAAATTATTTAGTACCCACCCACCTGTGGAAGAAAGAGTGGCAGCGCTACGAGGAATAGTGTTATAATTATCTCGTGACCCCAATAAAGAGGTTAAACCAAAAAGCGATCTCCATAACGTTATCTGTTTTGGTTTCTTTCCTCTTTGTTTTTGCTTTTGCTACTTCTACCACCACTATTAGCTCTACCGGTATTACCTCCACCGGTTCCGGTTCGTTTACAGATTTAAGCGCCACTGGTACTACCATTTTAGCCACCACAACAGTAAGCGGTTCCTTTGCTATCGGCACGACGACGGATGAGAACTATGTGCTGAAAACCGGCGGGGGCAATTTATATTTCCAGAGCAGTGGAACAAGTTATGGGCAAATGTTTTTGCCGAACAATAATTTGCAATTGGGTTTCATCGATCCTAATTTTGGCTCAAATCCAATATCCGATCTCATTCTCAACACCCAAGGAGGAAAGTCCTATTTTGAATCGGCCGGCGGCGACGGAGGTTGGTCCGGGTTTACCACCGGGGGCGCAGGCAACAGCCGGTTGGGAATGTATGTTGACACTCCCGCTGACGGCAGTGGCGCAGCTGTCGGTCTCAATTATACCGCCAATTTCTCTGGCCTTAATTCAGTCGATGACGGCTACACCGCCATCAAGCTCAACGTCACCGACGCCCAAGCCGGAGCCACCGGACCGCGGAATTTGATGGATCTGCAGCTCGGCGGAGCGAGCAAGTTTTTGGTGACTTCCAACGGCAAAGTCGGCATCGGCACTACTACCCCGATTTATAAATTAGACGTTAATGGCACAACACGCGCTGCTGATCTCATTTCTTCCAGTCTCGTTCTCCCGGGGACTAGTGCCTCAACAATTACTGCCTTTTCCGGTTTTAGCGGTTTTACTAATTTTTCCGGGGGTTTGGGTACCGGTAATAACCTTCGTATTGACGAGATTGGTAACCTTCAAAATATAGGCACAATACAAGCAGGAGAAACGAATCTCGCAAAGGGAGGCACTTTTGCCGCCAAAGTGGATTATGCGACGGACAATGGTCCAGATGCCGTTTCGGTCGGCGACCTCAACGGCGACGGAAAAACCGATTTGGCCGTAGCGGATAGCGTCAGTAATTCCGTCTCTGTTCTTATTAATAAAGGTGATGGAACATTTGATCCTGATGTAGAATATTCGACAGGGGGATTTCCTCGTTCTGCTTCGATGGGCGACCTCAACGGCGACGGAAAAGCCGATTTAGCGGCGATAAATTTCAATGACGATACCGTTTCAATACTTATTAACAAGGGCGACGGTACTTTTTCTGCTAAGGTTGATTATCCTGTTGCGGTTGAGCCGTGGTCTAGCACTATTGGCGACCTCAACGGCGACGGAAAAGCCGATTTGGTCGTATCAAGTGATACTGGCGTTGCTGTTTCTGTTCTCATTAATAATGGCGACGGCACTTTTGCGCCTAAAGTGGATTACGCAACAGACATGGGGTCGGTCTCTGTATCTATCGGCGACCTCAACGGCGACGGAAAAGCCGATTTAGCCGTATCAAGCGATGTCGGCGCCGCTGTCTCGGTTTTTATTAATAAAGGTGACGGCACTTTTAACCCTAAAGTGGATTACGCAACAGGCAGGAGTCCGGAGTCAATTAAAATTGGCGACCTTAATGGCGACGGAAAAGCCGATTTAGCGGTGGCAAACGCCAATGACAGCAACGTTTCCGTTTATATCAACAACGGCGACGGAACATTTTCTCCAAGAGTTAACTACCCGGTAGGAGTAGGCGGGCAGTCCGTTACTCTCGATGATTTTAATGGTGACGGCAAGACTGATTTGGCAACAGCAAATAACGGCCTTGTCGGTATTGGCACAACTCTTTCTGTCCTCATTAATAATGGCGATGGCACTTTTGCGCCTAAGGTAGATTACACGACCGGGTTGGGCCCATTCTCTATTGCTTCCGGCGACCTTAATGGCGACGGAAAGATAGACTTGGTCACAGCAAATAACGGTGCCGGTAACATCTCTGTTTTTTTTAACCAGGCATCCTCAATGTTTTTTGCGCAGGCTTCTACCGGTAATATCGGTATTGGCACAACTTCGCCTTATGCAAAACTTTCGGTTTGGGGGGGCGGAGCAACTACGGGTGAGCTGGTTGAGTTTGTAAATAGCGCCTCAACGACAATGTTTAGTATGCTGGATAACGGCACTAGTTATTTTGATGGCAATGTCGGTATCGGCACAACCTCGCCTTACGCAAAACTTTCGGTAGCAGGGGGAGCTGTGGCAGACTTTTTTACGGCGACTTCTACTTCCGCTGTTTCTACCTTTGGGGGCGGAGTAAGTTTTGGTAAAGGCCTCGCGTTTACAAATGTCGCCACCTCTACTATTTCTATGGTTAATGGGCTTAATTTTGACTCCGGAACATTTACAATAGATCCCAATAGTAATCGGGTGGGTATAGGGGTATCGAGTCCAAGTGAGATTTTACATTTAAAAAATTCTAGCGACGTGGCTATTCGTTTGGAGAATAAGATTATTTCCTCCTCCGGACCAAGAAATGGAGGGACCTTTGCGGATGATGCAACCGTGGGGACTGTAGCATGGACGAGTGCTGCTAATGCGCAGTTGTCGGATAATTTTTACGCATCGGCTGTTGTTGGCGTCCAAGCAACGGATTATTTAAAGGCAACAAACTTTGGTTTTAGTATTCCCGCCGCTACGCAAATAGAAGGTATTGTGGTTGAGGTTGAAAAAAGTTTATCTAGCA
>JAHFLR010000017.1:3182-10518 GCA_023244795.1 bacterium | reverse complement strand
AGTTCAGCGCTTCAAATGATGCGGTGACTTTGAACAGAGTAGCGTTGCAATCAACTCCTAGCACGTCGTCAAGCACTCCTTGGAGCGACTTAACAACCGTGTACTTGAAGTTGGGATCAACCACTGTAGGAAGCACATCGTTCACAAACACTGCTACTACAACAACAGTAAACGTGACTGGCGTAGTTATTCCTAAGGACGGAAACGTTGTCTTGGGTATTTATGCCGATGTCGCGGGCATTGATGTAACCACATCATCAGAGGAGGGTTCAGTGGTTGCTATCGATTACGATGGCAATGCGCAATCCGGATCAACTTATGGTACTGGTGATTCTGGCTCCACCGTTACATCTGTATCAGTAGATACAGCGGTAGACGGATTAAGAGTCTTCAAGTCATACCCGACTCTCGCCAAGCTATCAATTCCTTCAAACTCGTTGGTTACTGGAACAGGCGTTGATCTATACAGATTCAGCGTTTCTGCAAATCTAGCTAATCCAGCTACTGGCAATGGTGTTGGTCTTGATAAGTTTGTCGTTAATGTTGCCACGTCAACAGCTTCAGCTGCTGCCGGAACAACAACTGTCACAAACTTGAAGGTTTATGCCTACACTGAGTCAGGATTCTCCAACACCGTTCCAGGATTTTCCAATGGTCTAGTTGTAGCAAATATCGTAGGCCTAGTGGCCGGCGATAACGTTGCCACAACTTCTTCCGTTGTTCAGATTCCTGCTGGTGCAACTTACTACTTTAGAGTAGTGGGAGATGTTACATTCACAGGCGGCACATCGCCATCTGGATCTGTAACAACCAAGATCCTAGGAGATTCAACCTACCCGTCATTGGCAACAAAGATGGGCACCGTTATCGGAATCTCCACAAGCAACTTTATCTGGTCACCGATTGCCACAACCTCAGCGTTGGCGACAACCGACAATGACTGGACAAATGGCTTTGGAGTTTCTGGCTTGCCATCAGACGGCATGACCGGTACAGTTATCTCTAAATAATAGCTACTTGTGATTCGCCTTTGGCGAATAGCTAGCAAAACCACCCCGACTAATGTCGGGGTGGTTTGCATTTGGGGAGCTTTTTGATAAGATTACTTGGTATGAATAAAATCAAGCCCTACTTATCTTTTGCGATTGTTGCGCTAGTGGTTATTGTTGGCGGTATTTATATTTGGCGAGACTGGCGCGCTACCCCAAGCGGCCAGAGTACTCAAAACAATATTGAGCAGGGGATCTCCAGCCAAAACCAGACCGCCACCAGCACCAACGAGGCGATAATTAAGCCGGTTTCCGCAGTAAAAAATGCGGCAAAAAACATCAAGGCGCCGGATTTAAACCAAGAAGTGCCAATTTCCGCCAGCTTATCGGAAGAGGTGAAGAAGGTTTTAACGGCCAATACGGCCGCAACTATCTCCGAACTTAAAGCCCACCCCGATGATCAGGGCGGGTGGCTCAAGCTGGCGATATACAAAAAAACCGCCGGTGATTATAAGGGGGCGGAGGAGATTTGGCAGTACCTAACGATAATTAATCCCCAGGGGTACGTGGCTTATAACAATCTGGGTGATTTATACGCCTACTTTTTAAAGGACTATAACAAAGCAGAGATTAACTTTTTAAAGGCCCTGGAGCTCAGCCCCCAACAGTCCTTTCTTTACAGAAGCCTTTATGAGTTTTACTTATACGCCCTAAAAGACGAGGTTAAAGCCAAAGCTATTTTGGAGAAGGGGATAAAGCTTAATGTTACCGGAGCGCAAGATTTAAAAGTCTTGCTTGACAGCCCGCAGTAATTTGCTAGTATAAGTTCACAGTCAGCTCAAAGCTGACAAGCCGCAGAAAACAGGCAATCAATAAGACCTGTCGAGGCATCAACCGGTTTTTATGACCCCGGTCTTGCTTGCGGCTATTAACCGCAAATTTTTATTTTTATGGCAATCACAAGACAGAAAAAAGAAGAAGTATTAGTGGGCTTACAAGGCAACCTAAAAAAGGCCAAGTTTATTGCTTTTGTAAATTTCCACGGGCTAAGCGTGGCGCTCTCCAGTGATTTGAGGAGAAAATTAAGAGCTGTCGGAGCGACTTACGATGTAATCAAAAAGACTCTGGTTAAAAAGGGCTTAGATGATTACAAATTTGGAGGAGCCTTACCGGAGATGGAAGGGGAAACCGCAATCATTATTTCCGAAACCGATCCCATCTCCCCGTCAAAGGTTCTGCAAGATTTTATCAAAAAGAACAAAATCTTAAAGGTTACTGGAGGAGTTTTTGAGGAAAATTATGTCGGTCCGGAAACAATTACTATGCTGGGTAGCATTCCTTCAAGAGAAGTATTATTGGCGCAAATAGTAAATATTATTAATTCACCAATTCAGGGCTTTGTCGTAGCTTTGGATAAAATTGCCGAGAAAAAGGCATAAATAAATTAAAAAATAAAAAATTATAGATAAATTTAAAGATATTATAGAGAAGATTGAGACCATGAGCGTTTTAGATCTTCACGAGTTGGTCAAAACATTAGAGGAAAAATTTGGTGTTTCGGCGCAAGCCGTAGCCATGGCCGCGCCAGCCGGAGCCGGAGCCGAAGCCGCTGAGGAGAAGTCGGCTTTTACTGTTGAGTTGAAAGCTACTGGTGACCAAAAAATCCAGGTTATCAAAGTATTAAGAGAGGTGTTGGGCTTGGGATTAAAAGAAGCCAAAGATATGACCGACACTGCTCCGATAGTGGTTAAGGAGGGCTTAGACAAGAAAGCGGCCGACGAACTTAAGGAAAAGTTGGTTGCCGTAGGCGCCACTGTTGAACTTAAATAATAATAAGGCTTGCCCTGAGTGTAATCGAAGGGTAAAATAAGGGGGATGACAGGAACCCTAGAACAATTATTCGGCTCAGCCGCCAGGATTAAAATTATCCGCCTCTTTTTACTAAATCCACAAGAGTTTTTTACTCAAGGAGAAATCTCCCGCAGGTGCAAGGTAACGCCAGGCACCATTAGACGGGAGATTTTTCTATTAAAGAAAATTGGATTTATAAAAGAGAAGCCGGAAATGATAGAAAATATCATTAAGCTTAAAAATGGCAAGATTAAAAACAACAAAAAAAGAATCCAAGGCATCTCGCTAGATCAGTCTTTCTCTCTGCTTAGTCCACTTAAAAATCTGGTGGTAAATTCCGCTCCCGTTTCTCGTCACGAAATTGCCAAAAAAATCGCCAAAGCCGGTAAGGTAAAATTGATAATTATGTCCGGTGTTTTTATCCAAGACGAAAACAGCCGAGCCGACTTGTTGGTGGTGGGCGACTCTTTAAACAGAGGGCTAATAGACAGAATAATGCGGTGGATAGAGTCGGAGGTGGGCAAAGAACTGGCCTATGCGATTTTTACCAGCGAAGATTTTGCCTATCGTTTAAGCATGAGGGATAAATTTGTCCGCGACATTATGGATTACCCTCACGAAAAGATTTTAGACAGGTTGGGTTTAGAATAGGGCAATTAGTTTACCCGCCAAAATTTTGCGCAGCAAAACTTAGGCGGGTGAAGCTGGTTATTAGTAAAAATCCATGCATTACTTCATTTACGTGCTAGAAAGTTCAAAGGATGGAAATTTGTATGTAGGGTACACAAACAATCTGAATAGGAGATTTAAGGAGCACAATGGTGGCGAAGTAGACGTCACTAAGCACAGAAGGCCTTTTGGTTTAGTATATTTTGAAGGATACCTAAACCAGCAAGACGCTACGGCGAGAGAAAAATTTTTTAAAACGGGTTGGGGCAGAGCACACCTAAAGAAAGTATTGAAAAATTATAATAAAAACAAGGGCGCGTAGTTCAGTTGGTTAGAACATACGATTCACATTCGTAAGGTCAGAGGTTCGATTCCTCTCGCGCCCACAAGATTTGTTGAAAGGCGTAATATCGCAAGATTCGTAATTATCAATAAACAAAACAACAAATATGGAGTCGTACTTTAAAGGCAATTGGTTCAAAGTAGGCATAATTGCCATTATAATCGCAATAGCCATTATATATTTGGCCAATACCTCAAACAAACAAGAAATGAACACCAATCTAGGTAGTGATATTGCAATGCAATCAAAATGTGCCACTAGGGCTACTGAATTCTACAAACAAAGCGGCTATGATAAGGACTCTGAAACTATCCCAAGTATATATACTAATCATTGGAACAAGAAATTGAGCAAGTGTTTCATTCAAATAACTTCAACATCTCTAAAAGATGGCTTTATAATGATTGATGTGTTCGATGCTTTTGAGGGGAAACAGTATGCTACCTATAACGGTTACGACCCTTCGACCTGCAATACTACCAAGTTGCGATGCCAGCTAAATGGAGGCAATATTTGGCTTGATGGAAACAACACGAGAAACCCCGCGGACTACCATGTGGGATTCCAAGGTGTGGCCGTTGGTCCTGGCGTTGGAGATGAAAATACACAAAAGATGTTCTCGGATTATATACAACCTTTTATGAACGAATAATACCATCAACCCCCGGCTCTTTATGGCTAAAAATTTACTTATGTGCTGCCGGAATAGCTATTATGCTAGTGCAACAAATTATTACCTTGTCTGCTGACGCCCACCCAGGTATTTTTTATCCTTGTTAAAGTTTTAACGTATTGTATGAACAATATATCTTATGCTGACATTGTTTCCTCGTTTGCCCTGTTTATCGCAGCAGGAGCACTGGCCTGGAATATTATAAGAGATCTTGTGATGGACAAGGTTGCTATTGAGTTTTCCATTATCTTTGGTGAACGCGGAAATATTAGAGACTCAAAAACTGGTTTGTTCGCTAGCGCCGGAAGTTTCCCCAATCATCAATTTGATAACCCAGGCATGCTTGTAAAAATAATAAATATTGGGCGCAGGCCCGTGGGTGTATCAAAAGTAGGAGGTAAGTTTAGGGATGGTAAGCAATTTTTTATGGCTGTGGACGGATTACCCAAAATGCTTCAACCATATGAGATTTTCTCTAGCATCTCGGATGCCAAACGGAAATTTTTAGAAAATATTAAAAAGGACGAAGTAGAGTGCCTGTGGGCAACAGATACTAAGGGTAAAAAATGGCTGCTGCCATCGGAAAAGCAGTTTTTATTAAAAGACACGGCTAACTATATTGTTCTCAATAAACATATGCCATAAAGGCAAGAGCCATAACATCATTAATCATCCTACATAAATGAAATATTTTTTCTATACACTGTCTATTTTTCTCGTAACCTTTATCGCTTTTGGTTTTTTGTATTACAATGGCATTCTAGCCAAAGCTTCTGATAATTTTAGCGCTCGCATGGCCGGCGATTTGCAGTTGGCATCCGTAGCTTCTATTAAGTTACCGGTTCCGCCGGAAGAAAGGGTGTCCACGCTTTTGTTTGTTGGCGACATGATGCTCTCGCGCGGGGTAGGCAATAAGATGGCCAAGTATAATGATTATGTTTATCCGTTTAGGCAGACCGCCGACTTTTTAAGATCGGCCGATTTAACGATTGGAAATTTAGAAGGGCCGATATCAGACAGGGGAGAAGATACAAAAAAATTATATTCTTTTAGAGATGACCCTCGAGCAATGGAGGGGCTCAAATTGGCTGGCTTTGATATCTTAGACGTAAATAATAATCACATCATGGATTGGGGAGAAGAGGCGCTTAAAGATACTCTTACCAGGATTACGGACAACGGGATAAATTACGTTGGTGCGGGTTTTAATTATGATGAGGCCAATGCGCCGGTTATAAAAAATATCAACGGAACAAAAATAGCTTTTCTCGCCTTTAACGATCTTTCTTTGGAGTATTCCCAATCTATTGGAAGTCGACCCGGCCTAAGTGATTTTGATTTATCAAAGATTACTGATCATATAAAAAACATAAAAGAGACCAAGCAGGCAGACATTGTGGTGGTGATGCTCCATTGGGGGCAGGAGTATCAGACCGAATCTAATAGGCGCCAGAAAGACATTGCCCATCGATTGGTAGACAGTGGCGCTGATTTGGTTATCGGTCACCATCCTCACGTAGTGCAGGAGACAGAGCAATATGGGGGAGGGCAAATAGTTTATAGCTTGGGTAACTTTGTTTTTGACCAGCATGATGCCTCAACAACAGAGGGGTTAGTGGTACGAGTGACGATAAAAGACGGCAAAATCAGGCCGATAGAGCCCATTGCCATAAAGATATCCCCAGATTTTCAACCATTTATCCCCAGTCTTTAGGCGGTTTTTTATCCACACGGCAATCACCGAAGAGAGCCTAAAAATGGTACAATTTAAGCAAGGTTCGTGTAAGCGGGCTTGGTCGGAAAAGATTATTAGGGATAATAATTTTAAATAATAAATATGTTATTAACATGGAGTGATGTGTTAACCGCTTCTTTCCAAGATTTGTGGATGGGCATTGTGAGCTTTGTGCCGAAGTTTGTTGTCGCGCTAGTCATCTTTTTGGTTGGCTGGTTACTGGCAGCCTTTTTGGGCAAAGTTATTGCTCAAGCCATAAGAGCTTTGAAGCTAGATAAGCTTTTGCAGGCAGCGGGTGTAGAGGGGCCGTTATCAAAGGCCGGTGTTAAGCTTGATTCAGGCGCCTTTCTTGGCGGTTTGGTCAAATGGTTTATCATCGTTGTCGTTTTGGTAGCCACTCTAGATATTCTTGGTTTAAGCCAAGTTAACCAATTCCTAAGCGGTGTTGTGCTTTCCTACCTACCAAACGTTATTGTAGCGGCTCTTATTTTGATTGTTGCTACAGTCCTTGCTGAGGCAATGCAAAAAGTCATTGTTGGATCAGCTAAGGCTGCGGGGGTAACTTCCTCCGGATTTTTGGGAGCCGTGGCAAAGTGGGCAATCTGGATTTTTGCTATCTTAGCTGCTTTATATCAGCTGGGCGTAGCGGGAGTCTTTGCTCAGACACTGTTTACCGGAATTATTGCCATGATCGTCATCGCCGGAGGCTTGGCCTTTGGTCTTGGCGGCAAGGATATGGCAGCCAAATCTTTGGAGAAAATGGCCAAAGAGTTGAACAATCATAATAGCTAATAGCCTTATAATTTAAGGTTTAAAAAGCAATTACAAACCCCGTCTGCTCATTGGCAGGCGGGGTTTGACATTTAAAAAGGAGAGGTATATAATAACCAGCATCTATATGAGTAGCAATATAAAAACTAATAAGAAGCGGAGAACCTAGCGCAAGATTAGTTTTGCAAGGGTAGCCGCTTCGAAAGCGGTTTTTTTAACGCCAAAATAAAGATAGAGCACTTTAAAAACTGAATACGATGAGAAACTAAAAATGTTATCAAAAATTAATTGGGTAATTAATTATT
>JAHFLR010000017.1:0-3172 GCA_023244795.1 bacterium | reverse complement strand
ATGGTGAATGCCTTGGCATCAAGAGCCGATGAAGGACGTGACTTGGCTGCGACAAGCTTCGGGGAGGTGCCTAGTAACCTTTGATCCGGAGATATCCGAATGGGGACAAACCCAATGCGGGCGAACCTGCATTACTCCAAGCGCAAGCGAGGAGAGGGAACCCAGGGAAGTGAAACATCTCAGTACCTGGAGGAAAAGAAAAAAATGCAAAACTTTTTTACTAGCTAGCCTAAGTCTAGGCTGACTAGTAAAACAAGTTTTGTCTATTTCCTTAGTAGTGGCGAGCGAACGGGAAAGAGCCCAAACCATATCAGTTTACTGGTGTGGGGTTGTAAGGCAAAGACGTGTCGGAGCAATCCGATGCAGAGTTTAAAAATTGTGATTTGCTTAATTGAATGAGCTGGGAAGCTCAACCATAGAAGGTAAAAGTCCTGTAAGTAAAAAGTATCACGTGCTCTGTGTCTTTGTTCTTGAGTAACTCGAGAAAAGGATGTCTCGGGTGAATCCGGGAGTACTAACTCCCAAGGCTAAATACTCTTTAAGATCGATAGTGAACTAGTACCGTGAGGGAAAGGTGAAAAGAACCCCGGTGAGGGGAGTGAAATAGAATCTGAAACCATATGCCTACAAGGAGTCGGAGCCCGCTTAGGCGGGTGACGGCGTGCCTATTGAAGAATGAGCCAACGAGTTTATGCATGCTGCTTACTTAACCTCCTAGAAGGAGAGAATGTATAGGGAAACCAAGTGTTAATAGCGCGAAAAACAATTTGAAAATAGAGTGTAGCCTAACCGCTACTTTCTATTTTCAAATTTTGTGTAGTATGCATAAGACCCGAAGCCAGATGATCTACCCGTGGTCAGGGTGAACCCCGCCGAAGGGCGGGGGGAGGCCCGAACCGTTTAGCCGTGCAAAACTATCGGATGAACTGCGGGTTGGAGTGAAAAGCTAATCGAATCTGGTAATAGCTGGTTCTCTCCGAAATAGCTTTAGGGCTAGCGCTTGTTTTACCTTTCGGGGGTAGAGCTACTGGATGGATTGAACAGGGAGAAATCTCGTCAATCCAATCAAACTACGAATACCGAAAGTATTAACAGGTAGTTAGACTATGGGGGCTAAGCTCCATTAGTCAAAAGGGAAACAGCCCAGACCGCCAGCTAAGGTCCCTAAATTTCTGCTAAGTGCAAATCAAGGTGGTAAGATTTCTCAAACAACGAGGAAGTTGGCTTAGAAGCAGCCATCTTTTAAAGAGTGCGTAACAGCTCACTCGTCGAGAGATCTCGCGCCGCAAATACACGGGGCTAAGCAGAGTACCGAAGCTGAGGATTTGTTGATTAAGTTCAGCAAGTGGTAGGAGAGTATTCTTAACCGCGATGAAGATCATGGCGTGAGCCAGGTTGGAGCGTTAAGAAGTAAGAATGTTGGCACAAGTAACCGCAATCTAGGTGAAATTACCTAGACGTCGAAAATCCAAGGTTTCCTTGGCAATGTTGATCAACCAAGGGTTAGTCGGTCCTAAGGCAATGGCGAAAGCCGCAGCCGATGGACACATGGTTAATATTCCATGACCTCTACGCTTTTCGATTGAAGGGACGTAGTCTTGTAGACGGAGCGCATTATTGGATTTGCGTTCCTAGTGTGAGGAAATACTCCAGGAAAATCCGGGGTATGGTTTAGAGCCAATTCCAAGCATCGGGAAAATTCTTTTCTTCGGATTAGAAAATTCTGTTGAGCAGGCTACCAAGAAAAACTTCTAAGGTTAAAAGCGCAGAGACCGTACCGTAAACTGACACAAGTGGATAGGTCGAGAAGACCAAGACGAACGAGTGAAATGTCCTCAAGGAACTCGGCAAAAAAGCGGCCGTAACTTCGGAATAAGGCCTCCCCAAAATCGCAAGATTTGTTGGGGCGCAGCGAAAGTCTCTTTAGCGACTGTTTATTAAAAACACAGCTCCCTGCGAACTCGTAAGAGGATGTATAGGGGGTGACGCCTGACCAATGCGAGAAGGTTAAACGACGACGTTGTTATTTAAATTTATTTAGGTAATGGTGATTGTTGTAAGCCCTCGTGAATGTCGGTCGTAACTATAACGATCCTAAGGTAGCGCAATTCCTTGTCAGGTAAGTTCTGACGTGCACGAATGGCGTAACGACTGAAGAACTGTCTCGAGGACTAGCTCGGTGAAAATACAATACCGGTGAAGATGCCGGTTACCCACAGTTAGACGAAAAGACCCCGGGAGCTTTACTGTAGCTTGACATTGGGTTTAGATTTTTTATGCGTAGCATAGATGGGAGGATTTGAAGCGTTGATCTCGGTTAGCGTGGATCCAACAGTGAAATACCGTTCTTAAAAAGTTTAAATTCTAACCTTAACGGCAAAAACGTTAGGGAACAGTGTCTGGTGGGCAGTTTAATTGGGGCGATTTCCTCCCAAAAAGTAACGGAGGAGTTTATTAAGGTCAGCTAGGCGCGGATGGAAATCGTGCCGATAGTGCAATGGCATAAGCTGGCTTAACTGCAAGACGGACAGGTCGCGCAGACGCGAAAGCGGAACATAGTGAACCGACCACCCGTTTTAGACGCGGTGGAAGATTAACGGATAAAAGCTACCCCGGGGATAACAGGCTAGTAGTGCCCAAGAGTCCATATCGACGGCACTGTTCGGCACCTCGATGTCGGCTCATCCTATCCTGGGGCTGGAGAAGGTCCCAAGGGTTTGGCTGTTCGCCAATTAAAAGGATACGTGAGCTGGGTTTAAACCGTCGTGAGACAGGTTTGTCTCCTATCTACTGTGGGCGTTTTGATTCTTGAGGGGAGTCTTCTTTAGTACGAGAGGACCGAGAAGAACTGACCTCTGGTGTACCAGTTGTTCCGCCAGGAGCATTGCTGGGTAGCTATGTCGGGAAGAGATAACCGCTGAAAGCATCTAAGCGGGAAACTCGCCCCAAGATTAGGAATCTTAGGACCCTAGAAGACTACTAGGTGATAGGCACTAGGTGTAAGCATAGCAATGTGTTTAGCCGAGGTGTACTAATGTCCATTTTTCCTATTAGGAAATTTGTAAAGCTTGCCCGCTTTTAGCGGGTGTGCGAGTAAATACATTCTTATCGTATTCAATTTTAAAGACCTGCCAAGCAGGAAAGATAAAATCCAGAGTTCTGGTGACTAGGC
>JAHFLR010000077.1 GCA_023244795.1 bacterium | reverse complement strand
GATACAGAAGGTTAAAATTTTTTGGCTCCGCAGGTAGGATTCGAACCTACAACCAACTCCTTAACAGGGAGCTGCTCTACCATTGAGCTACTCCGGAATACGTTAATTATATTAGCCGAAAAAACAGCTTAATGCAACAGACCAGTGCCTCGGGAGTTTATAACCCGTGCTCCTTAAAACACTCTATGATTATCGCCGTAGGCTGTTTGAAGAGAGGAACCCGGGGGTGTATTATTAAGTCATTAAAAATTAAAAAAAAATGAGCGTAGATCATTCTCAAATACCAATACTAGAATACAATTATATTACCGATGGTATTTATATCGGCACCAATCAGTGCTGCCAAATGCATTTTGACGAAATGCTATTAAAAGGAGAGGGCATAACCGCAGATATCTCTTTAGAGGAGGATCGTCTCGACGCCCCGTTTGGAGTTGATTTTTATGTATGGATTCCGATTAAAAATCATACCGCTCCATCGTCAGACCAGTTGGAGTTTGGAGTTTCCACGTTAGAAAAGCTTGTTGCCTTGGGCAGAAAAGTTTATGTCCATTGTAAAAATGGTCACGGCAGGGCGCCGACTCTTGTTGCGGCCTATCTTGTCCGCAAAGGCAAAAACGCAGAGGAGGCGGAGGCGTTTGTTAAATCTAAACGCCCCTCGATGCACCTTGAGGAGATACAACGCGCCGCCATTAGGAGCTTTAAAAACTAAGGAGAAACTAAGGAGGCCGATTGATTTACCTAATATTTTCTGATATCATGGGTAAATCAATTAACATTAATTACAAACACATTTTTTATGGCAAAAAGAAGCACAACACTGGGTATCAAAAAGCATTCAAGGCACTCTCATAAAACAAAAAAGAGAGTAGCCGCCAAAAAGGCCATGCTCTCAAGCAGGGGCTTAAAAACATCCTCCAGGTTAAAACCCAGATAATGCCGGAGGCATCGAGCAAAACCACTATCGTTGTCCATAACGGCAAATTCCACGCTGACGACGTTTTTGCTGCGGCTACTTTGCGTAACTTGCTTGGCAACAGAAACGTAGAGATTATCCGTACTCGCGACGAAGAATGGTTTAAAAAAGGCGATTACGTGGCCGATGTGGGCGGCATTTATAACCCAGCTCAAAACCGATTTGACCATCACCAACCGGAGGGGGCCGGCAAGCGCGCAAGCGGCATACCCTATGCCAGTTTTGGTTTGGTTTGGCAAAAGTTCGGAGGGGAAGTTTGCGGTTCGCCAGAGGCGGCCGATTATTTAGATAAAAAGATTGTTCAATACATAGACGCCATTGATAACGGCGTGGACGTGGTAAATCAAATCTACTCCGATGTCCCTATTTACGATATTAAAGATGTGGTGAGACTTTTCCAACCGGCGTGGAAAACGCAAGAGCGAGATGTAGACCTGGAGTTTTTGGGCGCGGTAGAGTGGGCGCAAAAAACTTTAAAATTGGAAATCGAAGCGGCCCTCTATGTTTTGGAAGCAAAGAAAGTAATAGAAAATCGCTATAACCAAACAGAAGATAAGCGTCTTATAATTTTTGACGGTAAGGAGGAGAGTTTGGGCGGCGAAACAGCCTCTCACAAACTATCGGAGTACCCGGAGCCGATCTACTCGGTGTCTTTTAAAAGCGATCCGGAAAATTGGAAGATAATAGCTATCAACAAAAACGAGGGCACTTTTGAGTTGCGCAAACCTTTACCCAAAGAGTGGGGCGGCTTAAGCGGTAAAGAGTTGGAGACGGCCACTGGTGTGCCGGGAGCTCTTTTTTGCCATCGCGGCAGATTTATGTGCACGGCCAACTCTAAAGAGGCGATTTTAAAACTCGCTCAAATTGCGCTGGAGAGCCAGCCAAATTAAGACTTCGAATAATTTTTTTGACTGTTTTCATATTGTTTATTATACTCTTAATTATAAAATGGTGAAAATATTAATTATCGTTGGAGTTGTTTTGTTGATTGCGGGCGCTATTATTTTGGCCCTTTTTTGTTTTTATAGTGCCAGTATTACGAGCGCCCCCATTGATAATAAATCATCGGAGCTTCAAGATTTGAGAATAAGCGTTTTACACTACTTTAAAGACATCAAAACTGAGTTTGCCACCCAAGAGGCAACCACCACGGAGCCTGTAGCTATTAGCGGGGCGGTTAGGGCGCCGATTTTGGTTTATCATAGTATGGGTAATTTCCACAAAAATGATTCGGATTTTGTTAAAAGCTTTGATACCGAACCAGCTATCTTTGAAAAACAAATGCAATACTTAAAAGACAATGGCTACAATGTGATCTCTCTGGGGCAGCTTAACGATTATTTTATAAACGGCAAGGCGTTGCCTGCCAAGCCGGTAGTTTTAACGTTTGACGATGGATGGCAAACCCAATATGAGTATGCTTTTCCGATTTTAAAAAAGTTTCATTATACAGCTACCTTTTTTATTTTTAACAGCGCAATGGGTCATAAAAATTTTTTAACCTGGGACGAAGTAAAAGAGTTAGATGCCGCCGGTATGACCATTGGTAGCCACACATATACGCACCCGTATCTAATAAAAATCACAGATAAAAAAACATTAGATATGCAGGTAATTACCGCCAAAAAATCATTGGAGGGGCGCCTAGGCAAAAGCGTTGATTATTTTGCTTATCCTTTCGGCCAGTATAACGATTTAACAATTGGCGAAGTTAAAAGCGCCGGCTTTAAAATGGCCAGGAGTATCCATCGTGGAGTTTATAACTCACCCCAAGATATTTATACTCTCAAAGCCATACTAATGAACAGCGATTTTAATAGGTTCGTAAGAGAGTTGGAGAGAACCGCTCCGGATAAAAATTAGCCA
>JAHFLR010000076.1 GCA_023244795.1 bacterium | reverse complement strand
CGACACTCAGTTTAAAGCTGGGGCGGCTAACGGCTCCCGTGGGGCTATCCGCGCTTGTTATATTTACAGCCACACCCGCCGATCGCCCGGCTGCCTCCAATTGCTCCACCAAAGTAACCAAACTATTGCTGTTTAAAAAAACTCCGTCTATTATTTTTTTCTTGTCGGTTGCATCCTCAACCAATTTTTTTAAATCGTGACGACCCTCTATGCGCAATTCGGCAGCTTTAATTTGTTGTTTTAAATCATTGGCCGCAACAATCCTGTTGTCTATTGATATCGGCAAATAAATCCAGACCGCCAAGAGAGCCGCATCTATAAGTAGCAGCGCAATTACGGGTATTATTGATTTGTATTTGGATAAGCTCATTGTTATTTGGGGTTGCTTGAGGATATCTCCATGGTAATGGAAAAAGAGATATCTTTATCTTTTAATATATTGGAAACCGGAGATACAATGCTCTCAAAGGGGACGCATCCATTTAGTGGCAACGCTTTGCACTTTTTTAGGTTGTCTAAAAAGTCCAAAAGATTTTTTCTGGTGGCGCTCTGGCCGGAGACGGAAACAAGCTCCTTTTTTCCATCCACTCTCATAGAGAAAGAGGAAATGGCCACTCCCGGACCGCCCAGAGATAAGATCTCGCCGGCAACACGACTGGTGCTTTGGAAACCGTTTGTATCGGTTAAGATTTTTGTTTTTCTGTTCAGTTCGTCTACAAATGGCTTTATCTCCGAAAGGCCGGCATCGGCAAGCTTGGAGCTGGTATAGGCCAGCTGGTCTTTATAGTTTTGCTCGTAATCAGATAAAAACAGAACAGTCGGCAAAAGCATTACTATGGCCATGGCAAAAGTAGCCCCCAACAGCACAAGAGACACTGCGATAAAGCGTCGGAAGTACTCCTTTTTTATTTCTTTTCTGTCGTCGATTGGTAAAATATTTATCATCGTGTTTTTTTATTTAACAAAAGGCCTCAGCGCCAAACCAAGAGCAACTGAGTACACCATCGCCTGTCTTAAATCTATTTCCGGAATACGCTCATCAAAATCCATTATGTTAATCCACGGGTTACACATCTCCACCGGCAAACGCAATTGATAGGAAAGGAAATCAGAAAAGCCCCTTAAGCTTGAGTCGCCGCCACTTAAAATTATTTTTTTTATTTCGCCAGAGTTTCCGCCTGATTTTACCATGTGAGTGCCCCAATAATTAATGTGTTTGGACATTTCGTCTTTAATAACCAAGATTACGGGCAACAAAGAATTAAAAAACTTTTCGTACTCTTTGTTTTTAACAAACCCGTATTCTTTTTTAATTCTTTCTGCCTGAAAAAAATCCACGCCAAAATCTCTCATAATGGCATTGGTTAAAGAGTCGCCCGCCACGTTGATAGTGGAGGTAAGCTCTATCCTTTGGTTGCTAACCACAACAAAGGTGGTGCGGGTCTTGCCAAAATCCACAATCATTTGAGTGGAATTATCGCCCTCTTTAACTACGGCGCGGGCCAGGGAGTTGGTTTCTGTTTCTAAGGCGAGCAGCTTAAATCCCGCTCCGGTTAAAACATCTCGGTAATCCTTAACCAAAGCGGAGGGGAAGGCGCTGGCGGAGACAATCACTCCCGCCTTATCTTTGCTCTTAAATCGCTCTACAATCTCATAATCGAAAATGGCATCGTAGCCGGAGATAGGAACGTAATTTTCTATTTGTAGTTCCAAAACATTTCTAATATCTTCTTCTCCGATATCGGGCAGTTCTATTTGGCTTAAAAAACCTTTTTCTTCGGGTAAGCTGGCTACAACAAAATCCTGCCCCATTTCTTCTTTGATGGTTTTAAGAAACTCTATTAGTTTTTCTTTCTGTTTAATTTCTCCCCCCTCAATAAGACCGGCAGGGATTGCTTTGTTGCCAAATTGTTTGACGCTGTAAGAGCCGCTTACCCTCTCCAGTTGGACATACTTAACAGATTGGTCGGAGAGATCCAAGCCAATTGCCGGCATTTGTAGATATTTAGGCGCGGGGAAGAGATTCCAAAAACCGTTAGAGCTCATGTGTTTATTTTACCACATAATGCGGAGATTCTATATTAAAAAGACTTAAAAATAATCCCCAAGAGATTGATAACGGTAGAAATTGCTCCCGTCAGCAAAGCGGCTTGTATGTGCCGGCTTTGGTACCATTTTATGTGCGTACTCATTTTTTTATTTTAACATAAATAGCCACTCGCTATAAACTTTCTGCGCTGTAGCGCGTAATGAGCCCGGTGCGAACAGCCCGTTTGTAAACCCTCGCAAAAATCATATACGAAATAGCAACATAAAGAATGGCAAGAGCGGCGCCACCAACAAGGGCCGTGGCCGAAACTCCTCTCCCGGCCACAACGTCTCGAATCCCCGTAAACACATAGGAGGGCGGGAGAGCGCGCCCCACGTACTGCATCCATTGGGGCAATACCGTGTGGGGATAAAAAACCCCAACAAAAGGAGCGATAATCGCAGGGATAGGCCACACAAGCCACTCGGCCGATGGGCCGAACCTAAGCACAATACTCACGCCGATTATCCCCAGAGCAATCCCAAAAAGAAAGAGGATTAGAAGAAATAATGCGATTGAAGCTCCGTAAATAAAAACAGGAAACCCGAAGATTAATGTTGCAAGCAAAATCATTACCATCAGGGTAACTATCCCCCTGGCAATCCCCATGGTTACCAGGCCGGTTATATACTCGGAGATTTTAAGTGGCGACCCGAACAGATTTAAAAAATTATTGGACCAAACATCCTCAAAAAAAGAGATGGTAACGCCCTGCATAACTTGGCCGCTAAAATCCCACAAAAGAACCGCGCCCAAAAGAACGGGAATAAAATTTAAACCGGAACCAAAAGCGCCGCCAAGATATCTGCTTATGATCCCCCACAAT
>JAHFLR010000075.1 GCA_023244795.1 bacterium | reverse complement strand
CAATAAATTGAGGAACCTGAAATTCTAAGGCCATATAATTATTATACACTATTCTGCCGATTCTCTGTACGGATCTTTGCCCTGCTGGTATTGCGGAGGCAGCGGAGGCGGCGGGGTTGGTGTGGGCGCGGGCTTCTCTGTTGTTTGCATCGGACTTCTAAAAATCTCTTGGCCGGTTTTGGCGGCAAAGGGTTGGGGCACGGTCATCCCCTGGAAGATTACGGGCAGCTCGTCTTTTTTGTCTTCAATCTCTCTAAGGATTTCTTCTTTGGGCGGCATATTGGCCATTGGCGCTAGGGTAACCAAGTTAGGCTTGGGCATCATTGCGGCCACGGGTGCTGGTGCGGGTTGGGGCACCTGTGGCGTAGGCGTTGGGGTGGCTGCCTCCGCGGGCCGTGAGGTCTCCGGCGCTCTCTCCGCTTGGGCCGCTATCAATGAGCTTCTTATCTTGGCAAAAACTTCATTATTAGTTTCAGACGCGATTTTACCGGCAGTGGGTGCATCTATTTTTAATTTTGCCGCTAGGGTGCTAGCAAAATCGCTCGTCTTAGTTAAGCCGAGCATCACTAGCCCGATTTCGTCTGCCAGGAGGCCGATTTTTTCTGTTGAGAGGCTGTAGCTTTTGCCGATGTTTGATATCTGTTGAGCGATGCCGGCATCAAATAAGGCGTCTTTAATATCCTCCGGCAATTTGGTGTAAATTTTTTGTAATTGTTCTTTAGTATAGTTTGTCATAGCTAGTTTTATTTATATACCCGCTCCCCCTCCCGTTGCCGTACCCTCTCCCTCTATGCCCAAGAGCTTGCGACCGGCTCCGGAAAGCATAAAGCTGGCGGTTTCTCCTTGGCCGGTACTCTTTAGGTATTCAGAAATTTTCTCCGGATCTTCGGAGCCCGCTTGTTTCTTTATGTTTTTAACATACTCTTCCAGCAATTGACCAGCCGGGCCCTCTTTGCCAATCAATCCCTTTAGTTGCTTAGTGGTGGCGTTCTCTTTAAAGGAATCCATAAAGCCGCCCGGTTCGTTTTCTTGTAGGAGGCCTTGTAACATTTCCTCACTCCCTGCGCCTTCAAAGAATTTTTTATCTAACTTGAACTTTTTGATAGCGTTGGCACTGGCCTCGGAATCAAACATGCCGTATCTGGCTAGAGTGTTGTTTGCCCGGGTTCTTACTGCTGGTTTCATCAGGTAATAATTGCCCTGCTTCTTCATGGCCTGAGCCCAAGCGGCCAGCTCATAAGGCGTAAGTCTGTTGGGCTGCACATTCTTTAGTTCGTCGCTGGTCATGTTGCCGTACTTCTTTTGCTGTTTGTTTATTTGTTCTCTGTTGCTCTGGGCAATGCCGGCCGCGCCTCTTTTAACTAATGTGCCCGCTAGCGGAATTCTGTTGAGCCACTGCGCCGATTTGCCGGTCGCAACTCTTTCGGATATCGGGCCAGCGACCCTGTTGGCCGTAACCGCGGCCATGTTTTTACCAAAGCCCGAGAGTTTATCAAATTGCTTGGTGGCAAAGCCGGCTCCGCTGACACTGGTTTTTTTGACCACCGTAATAACGGCCGTTAGTAGCCCGATGCAAATAATATAATTTAAAATCGTAAGGATTGTTGCGCCGCCAAAACTTTGGCCGGTGGCAAAACCCGTTGCTACTGCGCCAAAGCTTCCATTAGCGCCCGCTACCTTCCCCGTTTCCTGCAGCGCCTTAAACATACTGTTAGACCCTATCATTTCTACTACCAAATAAAGCAAAAACATAAAAACCGGAGCAAACAGCGCTTGGTCTATCAATTTAGACCACCACTCATTAGCGTAGCCGGTAATTTTGCCAGCCTTGCCCCCCGAGGGTATAGCGCCAGCCGCAAACGCCAAAGGAGAGAGAATCAGCAGAAACATAAAAGTAACGGTTCTGGAGACAAATAAAAAGGTGGCGATAAGAAAAATACAAATGACAATTATAATAATTATTGAGCCCATAATGGTGCCGGCAATTACCGCCAGCACGCCCTGCTTTTGGTCTAATTGTTGGGAGCCATTTTTTACGTCTGTTGTGCCTGCCGTTGTAGAAAAAATAGTCGGCAGGTAGAGGCCGCTTACTATTTTTTCGGAAACACCGCCGCCGCTAAGAACGTCTCTAGAGGTAATGGTGCTTACATCATCCATTTTATTAAAAAATTCTATGGCTATCACATTTGAGGCGTCAATAATAATATTGGTAATGGCCATGCTAAAATTTACCACAATAGCTAAGATTAGAGTTTTTACCAGCATCTCCTTCATTTTAATCCCGGAGAGGCGCAATACCGTGCCGATAGAAATATAAAGTAGAATAAAAACAAAAGCGGTGTTGGCTAAGTCTCGGCAAATCTTCCACCCGGCGATAACTACCGGCATACTCCCGTAAAAGCCGTTTAGAGAGTAGTAGGCCGACCACTCAAATAATTTAGCCGCCAAAAAGAGAACGTACGAGAGCAGTTTTAATATAAGATTGCCCAGGACAGCTAGAAGGCCTCCCACACAATTATCTAAGCTAAAATTAAGAGGGTTACAACTGCCGCTTGTCTCTGTGTTTACGGCTGTTAGGTTGCCACTCGTGGCTGCGTCCACACAGGTATGAGTACCCGTTGTTGCGTCTGTTATACATACTTGAGTGTCGGCGCAAGTAATTGCTCCGCAGGGCGCTGCCGCTTGCCCAACTTTCGGCGCCAATAAGCCCAACGTCAAAACCACCAATATGGCCAGCCCCAGGATTATTGATTTGTTTTGGATTATCTTTTTCACTTTTTATTTTTTATCCTCCGCACGCCGAGGGTTTACTATCGCACGCCCAGACCGACAAGGAGCCAGAGCCAACTTTGGCATCATCGGTAACCGTCCATCCATTGCCAGTTCTGCCGCCAAAGGAGCTGGCATCTCTACATTCGTAGCCCTGG
>JAHFLR010000074.1 GCA_023244795.1 bacterium | reverse complement strand
TATAATCACATCTACACTCGGCACAATCATAAAAAATGAGTGCCCCGCGGCGGCTCCTCCATTACCTTTAACAGAGCATTTTCCGCTTCTATGGTGAGGGCAAGCGTCTCCAATATAAAAACCTTTTTTTCTCCCAAAAACGGCTTGGTGGAGGTTTTTCTTTTTACTTCCTGACTGTCTTTTATGCCAAAAATCTCAACTTTTTGGTAAAAAAAATCAGGGTGCGAGAGCAGCTCCACTCGCCCCAAAAGATCTTCGGCCGCCTTTTGCGCCAAGGCCAAAGCAGTCTCTGTGTCTCCGGCCAGCAGATAGGCATGCTTCATATTCTCTACCTCAAGCCTCATGATTATGATTTTGCTATTATGCTTTTTTTGTAGGTGTCTAGGTGATTTAAAACAACGCCTGTTCCCTTGGCGACGCAAAGCAAAGCGTCTTCGGCGGTCCTCGCCTTAACGCCCGTGGAGCGGTAAACCAGTTCGTCAAAATTACGCAAGAGCGATGAGCCGCCAGTCATTACGATGCCGTTGTCTATTATGTCGGAAGAGAGCTCCGGCGGGGTCTCTTGCAGAACATTTTTTATGGCCTTCATTATCTCTCTCAGCTCCCCCTCCACCGCTTTTACGATTTCGTTGGTGGAGATCTCGGTGCTTCTGGGCAGGCCGGTTAAAAAATCTCGCCCCTTTATTTTATAAGTGAGTTCTTCAGATACCGGCACGGCAGAGCCAACCGCGATTTTTATTTCTTCGGCGGTCTTGTCTCCAATGGCCAGGTTGTAGTTATTTTTTATGTGGTCGGCTATCGCTTGGTCTATTTTGTTGCCAGCCATTTTTACCGAAGATGAGGCCACTATCCCGCCCAGAGAGATAACCGCCACATCGGACGTGCCGCCGCCAATATCTACCACCATGTGTCCGCGCGCCTCTTGGATAGGTATGCCCGCTCCCACAGCGGCTAAAATCGGCTCTTTAACCACATAAGCCGCTTTGGCGCCGGCCTTCATTGCCGCTTCTACCACCGCTCTCCTCTCCGTAGAGGTAACGCCAGCCGGTACGGAAACCAAAACTTCCGGTTTAAAAAAGTTCCATTTTCCCAGCGCCTTGGAAATAAAATATCGGAGCATCGCCTCAGTAACGCGATAATTGGCAATGACCCCATCTTTCATCGGGCGATAAGCAATAATATTGTCTGGAGTTTTCCCTACCATTATTTTGGCTTCGTCTCCTACGGCCAAAACTTTATTATCCGGTATCAAAACCGCCACCACCGATGGTTCGTTTAAAACTACTCCCTTGCCCGGTATAAACACCAGAGTGTTGGCAGTGCCCAGATCGATTCCTATTTTTTTTATAAAAAATGACATGTTTTAGATTAAATGTTTTCTGATTTTTTTATTTTTGCCCCCAGCTTACCCAATCTCTCGCAAAGATTTTCGTATCCTCTCTCCAGTTGGTAAACATCTTTGAGGATAGACGTGCCCGAGGCCGCCAGCATGGCGATTAAGATTACAGCCGATGGCCGTAGAGCCGGTGGACAAGTAAGCTCCGCTCCGCTTAACTTCGTTGGGCCTTTAATAAACACTCGGTGCGGATCCGCCAGTGTGACCTTTGCCCCCATACGGTTTAGGTCGGTATAATATGTGGCGCGGTTCTCAAATACGTGATCGTGGATGAGTGTTTCCCCCTCTGCTTGTGTGGCGACGGGTACAAAAAACGGCAGGTTATCTATATTAACACCGGGGAACGGTCTGGCATCAACCTTTTCCGGAGAGGCCTTAAGTTTGGAAGGGAGGGTTTGCAAATCCACCAACTTACCTCGGCCGTTAAAAGACGGGTACTCTTTTGAGATTCTAAACTTAAAGTTCATCTTTTTCAACTTATACAGCTCTAGCTCCAAAAAATCTATCGGGCATCTTTTTAGGTTTAGGGAGGAGCCGGTAGTGGCCGCCAAAGAAATATAAAACATCGCCTCCGGCGGATCCTCGGTCAGGTAAAACTCCACGTCTTTGTTTATCTCCCTAACTCCCTTAATTACCAAGGTCGTGGTGCCTAGCCCCTTAAACTGCACTCCAAACTTTTCTAAAAAGAAGCAGAGATCCTGCACTTGGTAATTGGCTGAGGCAAATTTTATAGTGGTGGTGGCTTCTGTAGTGGCCGCTACCATTATGGCGTTTTCCGTTACCGTATCACCGGATTCGTAAAGCAGTATTTCGCGGTTTTTATTTTTAATTCCGGAGCAGTCTACGTTTATGGCATCTTTGTTTTTGCTTCTTTTGATTTTTATACCGAGCTCATCTAGGGCATAAATGTGGGGCAAAATAGAACGGCGCCCAAGTTTGCACCCGCCCGACATCGGCAGAGGAAATTTTTGTATATTATGCGACAGCGCGCCGATAAATAATATTACGCTTCGTGTGCGGATGGCCGCCTCGGTGTCTATTTTTTCTATTTTAAATTTTTCCGGAGGGGTGATGCGGCACGAGCCGTTTTTACCTCGGCTGACTTTTACTCCAATACTCTCCATCACTTCAATTATTCTCTTGACCTCTTCTATGTCTGGTAGTTGCCCGATAGTGGTTGTGCCCTTGTTCATCATCGCGGCTATGAGCATGGCGACAGCCGAGTTTTTAGACGGGTTGATAGTTACCGTTCCGCTCAATTTATGACCCCCTTCTATAACGTAATTATTCATATCGTGTCTTAACTTTACCCTCTCATAAACCCCTTTGCAAATTGGGGATATTTCCACAAAAAGAAAACTGCCCGAGCGAGTCCGTGGGGACCGCTCGGGCAATACCATAAAGAGCTATCAGGAGAAGACGATGGCCATGCAGGCAATGGTGATGACGACGAAGATGAAAACGTGGACCGCAGCCGACAAGCCCTTCGCTTCGCCCGAATCGAACTTGAAGCGCTCCACATACTGCACTTTGCCCGTCGTCTTGTCTTTGACCCTGGCCGGCATGTGGAAGAACCGAAGCGACCACACCAATATGCTGGTAACGAG
>JAHFLR010000073.1 GCA_023244795.1 bacterium | reverse complement strand
CGATAACCACCTTCAGAAAAAACCCCCAAAGCATTAATCTCAGCCCGTTGGTGACCCTAACGTAATCAAAATAATGCTTCTCGTAAAACTGGTGGAGTAGATTCTGGGGCCGTTCTATGGGGCCAGCCACTAGCTGCGGAAAAAACATTACATAAAGCGCATAAATACCAAAATTATGTTCCGCTTTCTGCTTTCCCCGATAGACCTCAATAACGTAGCTTAGACTTTGGAAAGTATGGAACGACAAGCCGATTGGAAGAATTAATCTAAGTGAACCCACAGAATAGTTCCGGTGCAGAAGATTGGCCAATGATGAAACATTATCATTAAAAAAATTGAAATACTTAAAAACAAAAAGCACGATACAGGTGGATAATATACTTATTACTAAATAGGATTTTTTCTTTTCCCCTTCGGCTTTTTCTATATATACTCCGGCAAAATAATCTATAACTATCATCGCCAGCAAAATTAATATATAAACTGGGACGAAAGCCATATAAAAAAAGCAGCTCGCCGCCAACAATAGCAACCATCTAAATCTATGCGGCAATAAAAAATACAACAAAACGACCGTGGGAAAAAATATCAAAAAATTTATCGAATTGAACAGCATACAAAATCATTTATGTGATAATCGCAATCAACGTTCTTGTTTATGTAGGCCTTGGCCCCATTGACCATCTCTAGGCGGCGGATGGGATCTAGGCAAAAATCAATCTTACGCTCAAGATCGTCGATTCCATCTTCTTTGCTCCACAGAAAGCCGCGAGATTCGTCTTCTCCAACAAACTCTCTAATAGCCTCTATTTTACTGCCAATTACCGGCACGCCCATATACATTGCCTCTCTAAAAACCGTAGGGTTCCCCTCGGAGTTAGAAAGCAGAATAAAAACATCGGCGTCATTATAATAGTCCCAAATCCCTTCTCTATAAACAAAACCGGCGAAGATAACCTTATCCGCAATCCCAAGACTTTTTGTTTTTTCTATTAAATTACTTTTTAGCGCCCCCTCGCCAACGATTATTAAAACTAGATCGTCTCTGTTGAGTTGGCCGAAAGATTCAATCAGCGCCTCAAAACCCTTCTCCTGCTCCAGCCGACCGACGGAAAGAATTATTTTTTTATTTTCTTCTATTTTATAGAGGTTTCTTATCTCCCCCTTTTTGGAATTGTCGATTATCTTTTTGTCGCGGCTTATAACATCCTCCACCATTATTTTTATCTCTTCTCTTTTTACTCCCATTTTTACCAGGTACTCTCTGGTCGCAGTGCCGTTTGCAACAAATACGTCGATTAACGGTTTAGCAGTTATCTCTGCTAACCTTTGGTATGCGGCTCTTAAGTAGCCAAGCTTCCGTGTTTTAGCCAGTTCGGTGGGCATTGAGCCCAAGAAAAACAAAATTTTTGTACCCCAAATTAATTTAGCAAAGAGCCCGGCAAAAACTACCGGGAAATCTCTGACAACCATAACATCCGGTTTAAATTTTTTCCTCAACAAAATAACCGGCACCAGAAAGATAGACAAAAAATCATATGCCAACCTGAATTTTGTAAAAAAGGTCCGTAAATGAAAGGTTTTTATATTGCCGGAAGTTTTGTAGTAAGTCCGCGTTGACCAGGAAATAATAAAAATATTATTAAAATCTGGCCAGATTCTATCCCTTTCTAATTTTTCCTTTAGTTCTTTAAAGTTATTCTCAAAAATGTTCCGCCAATCAAAACTTACAACGAGAATGTTGAGTGGTTTTTGCTTATGTTCCATAAGTGTTTATTCGGCCAAAATTTTATTTATTAAAACACCGAGGCTGTGCCCCTTAACGACCTTCTCCCTCAACGTCCTACCCAATTTTTCTTTTTCTTCATGGCTCTTTCTTAAAAGGGCTGACATTTTCTCCTTGAGATTGGTGGGGTCACCTTCTTCAAAAATCATTTCGGGAGGCAAAAACTCCTCAAGTGATCGGTTAGAAACGACCACCATCATTTCGCAGGCCAGCGCCTCCATAATTGTTTTATCTAGTGAGCCCGAGTTGGTGGCATTAACGAACATCTCGTTTTGGTTATAAATTTGGGGCGTCAAATGATTAGAAACAGCTCTATTAAAAAATATCTCGCTCTTCACCTCAAGCTCGCTGGCCATTTTCTGAATTTTGTTAAAATAATCTTTGTCCTTAATTAGGGAATCGCCAACGATGTTTAAAATGAATCTCTCCCCATCCTCGTCCATAAGTATGGCCGCCTTTACTATAACCTCTAGATTTTTTACGGGGGAGATCCTCCCCAGAGACAAAACAGAACCACCGGCCCTGATAACGCGAGCATCCCTTTTAAACGTATCGGTATCGATACCTACCGGCATCCGTCGGCCCTTGGGACCACTCATTTTGGCATTAAAAGAAAAGGGCGAAGTGTAAAAACTTTTGTCGACAATCCTAACCGCCAACCGGGTGGCGAAGTTGCCAACCAGATGATTATTCCAGAGCATTATTTTTTTCCTCCACACTTTCCACAAGACACCGCCCAATACCACATACTCCGAATTCATATGCACGAAAACAGAATCGTAATTATGCCGTTCTTGCCAAATATACTTCCAAAAATTTAATACATACTTAAATTTTTGGAAAAGTTTAAAGTTTAAAGTAGAAAGTTCAAGATTATTTTTACCCAAGCTCAACACTTTTACATTTTTGGGTAAATTATGCTCACCCCCTTGGAGGCAAATAACCGTTACCCTCTCGCAATGTTTGGAAAATTCTTCTATCCACCGATGGAAAAACCCCAAAATCGGGTCGTTAACATCCACTTTTTGAGTTAAAATAAGAATCTTCATTTTTAATGTTGCGGAGCCGCCATCGCCCAACTTTTTTGATAAAGCATCAAGGTCTCCTCCTTGTTGGGTAATTTTTTAACCGCTTCTCGCGCGCCCGCGCCAAGCTGCGCTCTTAAGCCACTATCCCCGGCCAACTCCATCATAGCCTCGGCTAGTTTTTTAATGTCGCCATGGGGCACAATTATCCCGCTTTC
>JAHFLR010000016.1 GCA_023244795.1 bacterium | reverse complement strand
TAACTAACTGAGCTACGCCGACATAAGTGTTTTTTAAGACAAATATAGTATAGGAAAAAAGCCGCATTAAATCAAGAAAAGATTGCTTTATTTATTTACATTGCTATAATAACTTGTGTTATCGCGGGGTGGAGAAGTAGTATCTCACGAGGCTCATAACCTTGGGACGTCGGTGCGAATCCGGCCCCCGCAACATTCTTTAGTTCAAAAAACAACCCTCAAACGTGGTTGTTTTTTGTTTGTTCTCGTGTTATGGATTACTTCAGAAAACTCCCAAGGAGGAGCTATGTACAAAACAACAGTTGCTTTGCAATGTGGGATGAAGGAGTTTGGCCCGTTCAATACTTTTGCCGAAGCTTTTACCGCCATGGTCAGTGGCGTAAATAAGATGCTGGAAGAAGGCACTACTCGCCAGATGCTGGACACCGCTGTCTTTATCGAGAGAGAGGAGAGCGGCCGAACAATAGCCCTCGATTTTTATGATTCGAAGGATCTGGCCTACGATTGTGGTCTGATGCGTGACGGGAAGTTGGTGGATTCGCCGCCGTCTGTTGATGACCGCTTGGTGGCCCAGCGGTTCGAGAGTCAGGTGCAAGGCAGATTAGAAGCACTGGTAAGCGAGCAAGAGGCAATCATCCGCCTCTGTTCCACTCAGCCGCTTTGACTGAAAAGAAATTATTGATGCATCGCCCGGCAATACGCCCGGGCGATTTCTTTTTGTCTATTTTTGGAGCCACCTCCCGGGATTGAACCGGGGACCTCTGCTTTACGAAAGCATTGCTCTACCAGCTGAGCTAAGGTGGCAATGGCAACAAATTGAGCTGGAGGAGGGAATCGGACTCTCGACCTCTTTCTTACCAAGAAAGCGTTCTACCACTGAACTACTCCAGCGAATTACACTTAATAATAGCCGAAAAATGACACAGATTGCAAGCCGGTACGTGTTCTAGTAAAATGACACTGATGAAGGACACCGAAAAACAATTGGCGGAATTGGAAAAAGAAATGCTGGATCCAAGCTTTTGGCAAAACAAAACTCGGGCGCAAGATGTTCTTAAAAAAATCAACGAGCTCAAAGAAAAACAAAAAAGTAAAAACAAATACGATAAAGGCGATGCAGTAGTAACGATTTTTGCCGGCGCGGGTGGAGATGATGCCGAGGATTGGGTAAGGATGCTTTTTGAGATGTATGGCCGGTTTGTGGAGAAAAGAGGGTGGAGCATAAGTATTTTGCATGAGCACGAGAGTGAGCATAAAGGATACAAAAACATCTCTTTTGATGTGTTGGGTAAAAATTCTTACGGCATGCTAAAAAATGAGTCGGGGGTTCATCGGTTGGTTAGGGTTTCTCCTTTTTCCGCCAAGAATCTTCGCCACACCTCTTTTGCCTTAGTGGAGGTAATCCCCAAAATAGTAGATAGCGCCGAAATAGACATTCCGGATAAAGATATCCGGGTGGAGTTTAGCCGCTCTTCTGGCGCTGGCGGGCAAAATGTTAACAAAAGAGAGACGGCGGTGCGGCTGGTACATATCCCCACAGGCATTGCCGTGCATGTGGAAACCGAGCGTTCTCAATTACAAAACAAAAATCGCGCCCTAGAAATTTTGAAATCCAAGCTTTATAGGTTAAAATTAAGTCAGGGAGTGCAGGAGAGGGAGTCACTTAAAATTAGTAAGATAATAGAAGCCGAATGGGGATATCAAATAAGATCTTACGTGCTCCATCCATACAAAATGATTAAAGATCTCCGGACCGGATACGAAACCAGCGACACCGAGGGGGTTTTGTCCGGAGAAATAGAAAAATTTATAGAAGCCGAAAAAGATTTACAATAAAAACATGATTTATTTTGACAAAGTATCAAAAGTTTACCCGCCATCAATGGTGGCGCTACAAGATATCAGCTTTACCGTAGAGCCGAAGGAGTTCGTTTCTCTTATCGGTCAGTCGGGGGGTGGCAAAACTACACTTTTAAAATTGCTGCTAGCTGAGGAGAAACCAACAGAGGGCACCATCTTTTTTGAATCCGTAAACGTAAACGATTTCCCCAGAAGCAAGCTCCCCGAATTACGCAGGAGGATTGGCGTCGTCTTCCAAGAGTTTAGACTGCTTTCCAATAAAACCACCTTTGAGAACGTGGCCTTTGCCATGGAGGCCTCCGGCAGAACTCCGGAAGAAATTAACCGCGATGTGCCTCATGTTTTGGAGCTGGTAGATTTGGTGGAAAAAGCCAACCATTTTCCCCACGAGCTTTCCGGAGGAGAGAGGCAGCGAGTGGCTATCGCCAGGGCGATTATTAACCAGCCGGATGTTATTTTGGCCGATGAGCCAACCGGCAATTTAGACCCGCTTAATACTTGGGAAATTATTAGAATTCTTAAAAAAATAAACGAGCTCGGCACCACCATTATTCTTGCCACTCACAATAAATCCATTATTGATTCGCTCGGTCGGCGAGTAATCACTTTGGAGAAAGGCAAGATAGTCCGAGACGATAAAGAAGGGAGATACGTATTATGATCATAACCAACATCAAAAGAGTTTTTAAGGCGGGCGTTGTTAATTTTTTCAGAAACGGTTCTGTTTCTTTGGCCACGGTGCTTATTAGCGTTCTTACCCTTTTTACTTTGGGTTCGTTGATTTTTGGCCGGGCGGTTTTGCTCTATACCCTAGACCAGGTGCAGAATAAAGTTGATATCAGCGTATATTTTAGATCCGATGCCCTTGAGGAAGAAATTTTAACAATGAAGCAATCCATAGAGCAGCTGGGCGAGGTTAAAATGGTGGAGTATGTTTCGCGCGACCAAGCGATAGCGGATTTTAAAGAAAAGCACAAAGATAACGCTCTAATTTTGCAGTCACTCGATGAGCTGGGAGTAAATCCACTGGGAGCCGTTTTAAATATTAAAGCCAAGCAGCCCTCTCAATATGAGAGCATTGCCGATTTTCTAAAAAAAGCCAGCCAGCAAGACAACTCCATAATAGATAAAACAAACTATTTCCAAAACAAAATGGCCATCGATCGCTTAACCAATATCTTTGCGGTATCTAAAAGTATTGGCATCGGCATCAGTCTTGCATTACTAATTGTTTCTTTACTGATTACTTTTAATACTATCAGATTGGCGATTTACACCTCCCGAGAGGAGATTGGTGTAATGCGGCTAGTAGGAGCCAGCAACCGATTTATTAGCTGGCCGTTTGTGGTGGAGGGGGTTGTGGGTGGAGTTATCGCCTCAATTGTTGCAACCGCTGCTTTTTACCCTCTAGTTTTGTGGTTTGGTCCAAGAACCAAAGATTTTTTTGGCGGCATTGATTTATTGCAATACTATGCCTCAAACTTCTTCTCATTTTTTGGCGTACTTTTAGGAACGGGAACAGTTCTTGGCGTTATCTCCAGTTTTATTGCCGTCAGAAGATATCTAAAGGTTTAGTTTTTTTACTCGTATCTCAAGGCCTCTATTGGATTTTTTATTGAGGCTTGGCGGGCAGGGTAGATGCCGAAAATCATTCCTATGATAGCCGACACGCCCACTCCCAACAAAACGGAAGAAAGAGGAACGGAAAACGGCCAGCTCTGGCCCAGAGTTTTTGTTAAAATAACGGAAATTAATAAAGAAAGAAGGGAACCGAGAGCTATGCCGATTAACCCTCCGGTAGTGGTTAAAATAACAGACTCCACCAAAAATTGTTTGAGTATATCTCCATTGGTGGCGCCAAGCGCTTTGCGCAGGCCGATTTCTCTTGTTCGCTCTGTAACGGAAACCAACATGATGTTCATAATGCCAACCCCGCCCACCAGCAGGGAGATGGCCGCTACTGCCGCTAAAAATAAAGTTAAAACGCTGGTGATGGTGCTTACTGTTTTTACGGCATCGGCTTGAGTCTCCACAAAAAAGTCGTCTTTGTCCGGGTCGGTAATATTGTGATTATTGCGTAGCGTTGTTTTTATGTCGGCTACGGTTTGCTCTACGTTGGCCTCGCTGTCTGCCTGTACCACAATGCGGTGGAAATATTTTATACCAAAAATATATTGCTGGGCGGTGGTATAGGGCATTACCACTGCACTGTCAAAATTAACAAAAGAAACTTGGCCGGTTTGAGGCAAGACCCCGATTACTCTAAAATTTCTGCCTTTAATTTTTATTTTTTTGCCAACCGCCTCGCCGCCGTTAAATAATTCTTCTTTTACCTTATTGCCAATTACCACAACATCAGAATAACTTTTTACGTCATCCTCGGAGAGATTTTCTCCTTCGGTGGGGTAAACATTATAAATGATGGCAAATAGAGAGGTGGCTCCCCAAATTGTTGGGCGGTAAGTGATATTTTCGAAAGTGGCCGATTCCGACCCAAAGACAATTGGCATTATTTTATCTAGGGTGGGCACGTTATTTTTTTGTTTTAACGATTCCAGGTCGCGCTCTTTTAGTGAATCGGCAAACAGAGAGGCAAAATCGGTCGGGCTTTTGGGTTGTTTGCCTGGCGCGATAGCGATAGTTTTGGAGCCGATGCCCTGCACTTGCCCTAAAATTAAATTTTGCGCTCCGCGACCCAAAGACATAACTAAAATAATGGAGGTAATGCCAATAACGATACCCAAAATGGTGAGCACGGTTCTGGATTTATTTGTCTTTAAGCCGATGATCGCGATTCTAAATGTGTAGAGTAAGTTCATAACAAATATTATTTAACAAATTCTCCCGCTTTGTGCCGGTGGTCTGTTTGCTTGTCTTTTTCTATTTGGCCATCACGCAGGGTGATGATTCTCTGGGCATGCTCGGCAGTGTAGGTCTCGTGAGTAATTAAGATAACGGTTCGGCCTTGCTCCTCATTTAATTTTTGGATGATTTCCATTACCGCTCCGCCAGATTTAGAGTCCAGGTTGCCGGTGGGCTCGTCGGCAAAAATTACTTTAGGATTATTAACTAATGCCCTGGCAATGGCAACGCGCTGCTTCTCTCCTCCCGAGAGCTGGGAGGGCTCGTGGTACATCCTATGGCCCAAGCCAACGGCCTCTACCGCTTTGGTGGCTATGGCCTCCCACTCCGATTCTTTTACCCCGGAGTAAACCAGTGGCAGTTTTACGTTATCTAGCACTGTGGTTTTTGGTAATAAGTTAAAGGCCTGGAAAATAAAACCCATTTTTTGGTTTCTGACCTTTGCCGCTTCTTCGTCGGTGTAGCTGTTTATGTTTTTATCGTCAAACTTATAAACGCCGCTACTCGGCTGGTCTAAGAAACCCAATATGTGCAGAAGCGTGGATTTGCCCGATCCGGAGGGGCCCATAATGGCTACAAACTCTCCCTCTTTTATTTCTAGAGAAACTCCATCAAGAGCCGGAGTCTCCGCGGCCTCGTCGTTGTACCTTTTTTTGAGGTTCTTTATTTCTATTAGCGCCATTTTATTTGGTGGAGATTATCACCTGGTCGCCGGCGTTTAGCCCTTCTGTAACTTCTATGTTGCCGTTAGACCCTTTTACTCCCACCTTAACGGGAGATTCTTTAACGATTCCGTCTTTTTGTAAAACCTGCGCAAATTTGTTGCCGTTTTTTTCTGTTATCGCTCTTTTGGGAATAGTTATAACGCCACTTTTTTGAGCTGTTACGATATCAATGTTGGCGGTCATGCCGGATTTTACTCGATCGTCTTTTTGGCCAAATTCTAAAGTAACTTTGTAGGTAGAGACCCCCTCGATTACTGTTTCGGCCGGGTTGATTTTTATAACTTTTGCGTCGAAGAGAACGCTATCTCCATAGGCGTCTAGTGTTACTCTGGCCGGGTTGTCTAATTTAATTTTTGCGATGTCGGCCTCCGGCACGTCGGTTTCTATTTGAAAGCTGTTTTCGGAGATAACGGAAACAACGGGCGCTCCGGCGGTGGCGGTTTGGCCAACCTCAACATTTATGTTGGTAACTATCCCCTTAATGGGGGAGGCCAAATACGTTTTTGCCAGTTGGGCCTGGTAACCGGAAACGCTTGCCTGCGCTTGTTCTACCGCCGCCTCCTGGGCGCGGATTTGTTCGGCAGTATAGCCGGATTGCTGGAGCGTTAGCTCATTTTGAGATAAAAGCAAAGCCGATTCTGCCGCTTTAAATTTTTCTTCCGCGGCCGAAAGGGCAGAGATGGCGGCGCTGACATTTGCTCTGGCGGCATAGACGCTTGCTTTGTAGGCATCAATGGAGGATTGGCTTAATGTGGAGGAGGGGGCGAGTGTGTTGATAGCTAATGAGATTTTATCTATAAAAGAGCTCACTTGGCTTATATTATTTTTGGCCTCGGCCAATTTGGTTTTAATGTTGTCGGCGGAGATGCTGTTGGCGGAGACGCTCCAGGAGGTTAAAATATTTTCCATTACAACTCGAGAGGCCTCTAAATCGGCCTTAAGCTGGGAGTCGTTTATGGTAATGCCCGAGATTTGAGGATTTGATGTTCTGGGGTTAGAAAAAAACTGGTCGGTTCGGTTGCGGATAGCGTCGTCGGATTTTAGTTCGCCGTCGGTAATAGTATTTTTAAGGCTTGTTTGAGCATCGGCTAAAGAAGATTGAGCGCTTAAAACTTTTGTTTGGTAAACTAATATCTCCTCCGGTCGGGTCCCGATGTTAAGCTCATCTAGTTTGGCCTGTTGGCTTTTGAGCGCGGCTTCGGCGCCATTTAATTGAGAGCGGATATCTTGGTTAAAAATAGAGGCAAGTGTTTGCCCCACTCCAACTCGGCTGCCAACCCCTACATTTTTTGAGGTAATACGGCCGGAGAGGTCAAACGCCAAGTCAACGCTAGATGACGGCTTAACTTTGCCGGTGACACTAACCTCTTGAGTGAGGTCTTCTTTTTTGGCTTCGGCCAAAGTATAAACCGGGGCCTTGGTCCTAAACATAAAATAACCGCCAACAACAACGACCACCGCAACGGCGGCGCCAATAACAAAACGCTTCTTTTTAAATAGTTTAAGTAATTTGCTCATATGTAATTATTTTAGCACAAAATTAGATAAAATTTTACGGGAGGACTTAAGCAACATTTGGAGTGAGGATGGATGCTTTTTTACCGGATTTTTTGATGGTGACTTCGGCGCCCTCCTCTATTTGCACTTCCTCCAACTGATTGTCGGCGTAAACCAGGGCCGGGCCGCGGATGATTTTTATTTTTATCACTCCGTCTTCTCTTAAAATAATATGGTCGGATTGCTCGGTGCTGTTGTTAAAGGCCAAGCCGATGCCCACCTCAAAATAGCTGTCGGTGATGCTCCGGTAATAGCCGGTAGAGCCAAAGGGGGTGGCCAAAATAACGCCGTCGCCGATAATAGTGTGGCCCATCGGCTTGTCGTTTATGGAAACTGTGTAGCGCACGGCGTGGCGCGGGTCTTTGTTGTGGATGGTTACGTCGTTAATGGCGCACAGTGTTTTGCCGTCGGTGGCCACCTCCAGCATCATAAGCTCCTCGGTGGTATACCTATTTTCGCTAATCGCCTTTAAGATATCCTCGTTGGGTAGGGCAGAGCATTTTTTGCAAATCATGCTGTCTTTTAGCAAAATTTTGGGGATACCCGGGTAAGCGTGCTCGGCCTTCATTAGGGTGCCGTCGCCTCCATAACTGACCACAAAATCCGGATTCTCCTCCACAACCTCAAATCCGCCTTGCTTAACAAGCGCTTCAATCTCTGATTTATTTTTCCCGAAAATTAAGACTTTCATTTAACGCTGTGTCTTTTTAACAAAATGCGAACTTTTTTCAAAACTAATCTTTACGATTGACCCCAGCTCCGAAAGCCGCCGCCATTCAGTCCGGTAAAGCTGGCACGTAGCAAAATTAGATCAGTCCAACTAGAAAATTACGGAATATGAAAACAAAAAGCACAATAATCAAAACACCGGCGAAAGACCAACTAGTGTGGTAATCCTCACAACCCCTCCAATATTCATCTTTGTTGCCCGGTCCCTTTACTAAAACGACAGGAGTTTCATCAACAATGAGACCCAAGGCGATTGCATATAGTGTGAGATTATGAATTAAAAATGCAAAAATGAGCAGTGCAATCCCTGGCATGTAGTGTCGTATTCGTAATCCAAAAATAGTTGGTCCTGCCATTTTATGACTAACCAGCAAAAGTCTGACCGCGGCAATCGTACCCAAGAAAAACAGGAAAAAGTAATCAATCGAGTTCATATGTATTAATTTTAGCATATAATTAAATGCCCTTGAAAACTCCGAGCCGATCTTAAGCGGGATGTTAAACACTCGGTGTCTAACATCTAACATTATTACGCCTCTTACGCCCTTTTAATTTAGCAGTTTTTATGTTAAAAAACTATTATATTGCCGGATCGTCTAATGGTAGGACAGTGGCCTCTGAAGCCATTAATCGAGGTTCGAGTCCTTGTCCGGCAGCACTTCGAAGTCGGCGAACAAGGGTTAGATATATTATAATTAAAAAAGTTTGCCGAATTGTATAAGAAAGATATTAATTATTTTATCAAATAAATTTTATGAAATGCGCAAATTGTAAGACTGAAATAGAAAGTGATGCTAAATTCTGCCACATATGTAGAAGTAAGGTAGATTCCAGTAATACGACTGGCAAAGTGTCAGTGATAGAAAAAAATGAAGCCTTGTTTTACAGCCAAAATTGGGAAAGAACAAGAATCATGACATTTTCTCAACTCCCACGCTTCGATATATTAATCACGGAACAATTTTTATATTTAATAGCACTACCAACAAGTTTGGCTCACGATGTTGGTGGCATATTCGGCATAGTAGGTTCAGTGGTCGCAAGTTTCGCGGAAAAGAAAGCTGGCAACAAAACTAGATCATCTTGGCTTGATTCAAATCAACAACTCACATCTCGTGAATATGAAAAAATATCTCCTTTAAAAATTCCAATTGAAAATTTGAAAGATAGCCTTTTGTTCAAAAAAAGTTTTAGGCAAAGAATGGCTATCTTTACTTATGGCGACCAGAAGATAACTCTTCAAGGTAATAAAAATGAGTATGAGAGATTTAAAACTTATGTTGGAAAATAATAGAATAACCATAGCAGCGATATTTGTCGCTACATATACTACTTTGATTTTTTCGATTCCAAGAGTTATTCCTGCCGATGGGTCAGCCATTAGCCTTCTTGTTTATAGCCTTTTTGTTATATTTGGGATTATTATAGACCTCAGTCTATTTTTGTATTTGGCCTTTTGTGCTCTTAGTTTAAGCCATAAAGAAAAAAAAGAAATATTCTTTGACATAAAAGTTAGCAATGATCAAATCGAAAAAACCAAGAGCAAACTTTTTGATTTTGCGGTTAGTTTGATTTTTGGCTCGATAACTATTACTACTTATGGTTCTTTCGTAATTTTCAGGAAGTATTTCTCTCTCTTTTGGTCCTCTGTCTTGTTCATAGCCGTTATTCTTATCATCGCCATTGTCTTGGCATTAATATTCGTACTCCCCGATAAAACTGATTAGAATTTATTACTTCGGCACGATTTATTTAAATTTAAAGGGTTGGCTACTAATATAGAAAGCACGAAAGTCGTCTATTAAGTTTGCACTCAAAATAAGCTAGAGATATAATTATTGTATGGACAAAGTTATTATAACCCAGCAAGGTATCGGCGGAGCGATATGGGCAATCGGGTGGCTTTTTACTATCGGCTACCTACAGCTTAGTTTTTGGAGGGGAGTGCTTGCCCTCATCGTCTGGCCGTATTTTATGGGAGTTAAGTTTAGGAAGTAATCAACCTAACTTATATTGCCACTCAAACAAATAATTTATGAAAAAGATAATCGCCGTATCAATTGCCGTTGTCGTTTTAATGGTAGGGATAATATCTCTTTTATTAATTAGGGCCGGTAGTACCCCGACCACTCAACCGACACAAAACTCGCCAGAGCCTAAACAGACAAGCCAAAACCAACCGTTTAACCCTCCGATTATCCTACCCTCGACTCCCACTCCGCCGCCAGCGGCTAAGGCGCCCACGAGCCAATCTGCCAATCCGGTTACCACTCCACTACCTAATGGCGATAACAACGTGCGGGGCAAGACTGCGCAAATCTCTATTAATAATTTCAGCTTCAACCCGTCTTATTTAGAAGTCGGCCGTGACACGGCGATTGAGTGGACAAACAACGACTCGGTGGCTCACTCTATCGTTCCCGACAGCAGTAATTTTGGTTCGGCCACTTTGCAACCCGGCAAATCGTATGATTTTATTGCGAGCGTGCGAGGAACATTTAATTATCACTGCGGCATCCACCCGTCTATGAAGGGCACAGTGGTTGTAAAATAATTTTCCCGTTTCTCGGGCTGCCTAAGGAGGTGATTATGTTATAATGTTTTCTATGGATCTCGCGCTAGAGGTAAAAGGATTAAAAAAGGCCTACAAAAGTATCACCGCCGTTGACAGTGTTTCTTTTGACGTGCGTCCCGGAGAAATTGTTGGCCTGCTGGGGCCCAATGGCGCCGGCAAAACAACAACAATAAGCATGATTCTCGGCGTTTTAGAACCCAGCGAGGGGTCAATAAACATCAACGGGAGAGACGTTATTAGCCATCGTAGCGAGGCGCTCATGCATACAAATTTTAACGCGGTTTACTCGCATGCCCCGGGCAACCTCACCGTATTCCAAAATCTTTATATATTTGGCCTCCTTTATAATGCCCCTAATCTTTCTGAGCGGATTGATGAACTTATAAAAGAGTTTGATTTGGAGATATTTAGAGATACCAAATGCGGCGCGCTTTCCTCGGGAGAGCAAACAAGAGTTGGTCTGGCCAAAGCGATGATAAACAAACCGGCGCTGCTTTTGCTCGATGAGCCGACGGCCTCTCTGGACCCATCAACCGCGCAAATTATTCGCAAAAAAATAAGAGATTACGCTGACCGGGGTGAGGGAGGGGTGCTTTGGACCTCTCACAACATGCACGAGGTTGAGGATGTTTGCGACCGTATCCTTTTTCTTTCGCACGGTAAAATTGTTTTAGAGGGGAATCCGAGAACACTTCCCCAAGAGCACGGCAAGAAAAATTTAGAGGAACTTTTTATCGCCATAGCCCGAGAGCCAATCGACTCATAATTTCTAATAAAAACAAAATGAACATCAAAAGAATTTATGCAATATCTTTACGCCAGACTTATCTTATTAAGGATAATTCGATGAGATTTTTCCAGATGTTTGTTTGGGTTGGCCTAGACG
>JAHFLR010000072.1 GCA_023244795.1 bacterium | reverse complement strand
TTTTGAGTCTGTTCTTTGGAGGGCTTTTTGCGGTGTGGGAGAACGACGAAGAAGATATTGAAATCGACAGGGTTTCTAATGGCGAAAGCAAAACTCGCCCACTCGTTCGGGATGTTTTTAGTTTAAAAGAATGGTCGGCGCTAAAGTATTTGTTTTTATTTATCTCCCTTAATTTTGCCTTGCTGTGCGGATTTTACCAATTAGTTTTTGTGCTTATGTTTGTCGCCGTTTACCATATATATTCTTGCCCGCCGCTACGACTAAAAAGGTTTATGGGGATCTCCTCTCTTTTGATTGCCATTAACGCACTAGTGGTTGTGCTGATGGGATTTTTTATTGCCTCCGGCACGGAAAAGTTTTCTGATTTTCCTGCTAAATATTTTCTCGGCATTTTATTGATTATTTTTTTGGTGGAAAATATCAAAAACATTAAAGACACCGAGGGAGACAAACAAGCCGGCATAAAAACACTCCCCGTCGCGCTGGGAGAAAAAAACGGCAAGCTGGTGATTGGCTCGTTGGCGTTTCTGGCCGCTATTTTGGTACCCGTACTCTTTTTTATGAGCGCTTCCTCCTTTTTTACCTCTGTTGCCTTTGGCATGGCGCTGTTTTTATTGATTAACCGAAAGAAGTTTGAGGAAAAGTATATTTTCATTTCTTACTTTATTTTTGCTATAGTTATATTCTGCGAGAAGTTAATGAGCATTTATGGACTCCCCAAATTTTAAAGATAAAAAATACATTGTTTTACTGGCGCTTTTACTGGTTTCCGTTTTTTTGTATTGGTTTACGATGAGCGACAAAAACAACGGCGTTCTTTTAAAGTTTTCGGCCAGAAGGTCAGCCAACAATAGTTGGAGCTGGCTGCTTAATTACAAAGGAGATTTTACCAGCCCCACTGTGCCGATGGTAATTAAAATCATTAACGATAAGTATTGCCACTCCCCTGTTATAGAAGTCTTTGTTAAGCAAAGATGGGCAAAATTTTCTAATCACCCATACTACCCTGTTTTTGAAAGATTTTTTGGCGACTGGGGTAATTATAAAATCACCGATACCGTTAAAAAAATATTATCTACCCCGCAAATAACATATAACGAGGTTTTGCCCGAGGCGATGTACTGCGACCAACTCCCGGTAAACAGCACCTTTGAGAATCGCGCTTTCTTAAACTTGGGCAACGAGACAGGTTACAATCTTACTCACCAATTTTGGTCGGCGGTCTTGTTTAAGGAGAATGGCTGTGTTACCAAAAATTATAATATAGACGAATTGATTAAAAATGCCGCAAACAAAATGGTTGAGGAGCAAGAAAAAAGCGCCAAGGTAGACGACCTCTATGTTGAGAGAACCGCCTTTCTTTTAAACTTCGGTTTTAAAGAGTTGGTTAAGAAAGAGTGGATAGAAAATATTATTAAGGCGCAAGATAAATCTGGCGCGTGGATTACTGCCAATATCTTTGACAACAACTACAAAGATCCTCACACAGCGATTCTGGGCGTATGGGCTTTGTCAGAATACGCCAACTATTGCCCTTTCGGTAGTTATTAATATTTTTGGGCTAAGCACCCCCAGTTTTTTATCGACAAGTCCTCTGCCCTGGCCTTTTCTGTTGCTCCACACTCGATTAGCCCTTGAGTTTCTGACAGCCCCAAATTGTTTTTAAGTAACTTTCTTTTTTGGCTGAAACCTTTTTTGACGAGTTTAAAAAACTCTTTTTCGTTTACGGTTTTAAAAAACCTTTTGGAAATATCGGAAATTTTTAAAATGGCCGAGTCAACTTTTGGTTTGGGGTAAAAACAGGAAGCCGGTACTTTTTTTATAATCTTGGGCTCTCCATAAACTTTTACACTTATTGAGAGCAGGCTTTCTTTGCCGTCTCTGGCCAAAATTCTTTCTGCTACTTCTTTTTGAACCATCAAGACCATTAGTTCTGGCTGGTCTTTGGTCTCTAAAAATGTCCTTAGTAAATAAGAGGTAATGTAATATGGGATATTGGCAACAACTTTGTATTTTTTAGCTGTTAGTTGAGAGTTGACGGTTGGCAGATGCGCCAAGATGTCGCCTTCGATAATCTCTAAATTTTTTATGTTGGCAAACTTTTCCCTCAAAAGGTTTACCATGCGGGGGTCTTTTTCTATGGCCAGCACTTTGCCGCGGGGCACTGCTTTAACTAACGCTTCGGTTAAAATACCCTTACCTGGCCCCACCTCTAAAACAAAATCAGTCGGTTTTAGTTCTGCTGCTTTTATAATATCGGTTACAATATTATTACAAGTTAAAAAATTTTGGCCGAGCAGTTTATTAGGACGCATCTTTGAGATATTTTATAAGAAACTGTTCCACGGTCATGCCAAATGCGGTGTAAGCTTCCACCGGACTCTTTATTGAAGCATAAATTGTTCCGATTTTATTTAGCGCCAGCTGGGCTCCCGCGTCTGGCCGCTCTTCTTCTTGCCCGAGTAGGCCTCGCACTCTCCCTTTGATTTTTTCCCAGGCGGAGGGCTCCTCTTTGGTCATGAGTTCGCTTAGGCGCTTATCTTTAATCAAAACATACTGCCCGTAAAATGGGCCACCCATCAGTTCTCTTACTTGGAGGGATGGGTTACCAACCATTCGGCGCTCGGTAGGAAGAACGTGTTTTAAATCTTTCATTATTTCTTGGATCCTCTCTTGGGGTTCTGGGCGCCTGGTTAACGGCGTTGCCCCTTCCTCTATTGGTGCGAGAACTTGTTCCAGCTCGGGTGGTGGTGGCACTTCTTTGGCTGGGGGCGCTTCTCTCTCCCTTAAGTTTGGTTTAGTTTCACTCATCTTGTTTATATTATATAAGACATGCTATAAGTACTCAATGTACTCTTGCTCTTTTTCGTAATTTTCCAATTTTAATAAATGCTCCGGGATATCGGAGAGAAAACGTGAGGGCATGTTCATTTGCCGGGAGCCAAAAACTGTTCGGCTTACGGCAAAGGTTAAAAACAGCTTTTCCTTGGCCCTGGTGAGCGCTACATAAAAAAGCCTCCTCTCCTCCTCCTCTCTTTCGGGATCTCTTTGGCCGAAACCGGAGTGGGGGAAGAGGCCATCTTCTAGCCCTACAAT
>JAHFLR010000071.1 GCA_023244795.1 bacterium | reverse complement strand
GTGGGGGGGGGGTAAAGGTAGACGGTTTGGTATTTAAACTAAAAATAGAAAAATAACTCTAAAAAACAAAAGAGCCCGAGAGGGCTCTATGCGATACGCTAGAATGAGGGGCTAGAAAGGAAGGGAGGCGGGCTTTACGACGTAGGGAAGGCCGTAAAGCTTGGCTCGGCGCTGACTGACAATCAGGCAGTCCGGGTTGTTACATACCGGAACTCGGTACTCTCCGCATTTGGCCACGACTCTGGCGTCGTTGGGGTCCATGCGTCCATGCCCCGGGCAAATGACGCACTTCGAGCCCGGCTCCGAGGGCTCAAGCGTAACCATGCTCAAATCTTCGGTAATGTTTGTCTCCATGATTGCTCCTTTCTCCTCTTTGTGAGGTGCTGATTCCAAATCAATTCTTGCGGTTTTTGATGTTTTTGTCAATCTGATTTTTGTGCTATATTGATTTTGCGCATATGATTTACAAAGACATTGTATACGGGGAATTTGGAGTAGATGAGCCGGTTTTGCTGTATATTATAAACTCGCCGGAATTCCAACGTCTAAAATATATAGACCAGGGCGGGCACTATAAACCTCACGCGCCATCTATAGACCCATACTACAGATTTGATCATTCGATTGGAGTTTTTCTTCTTCTCCGCAAATACAATGCTTCGATGGAAGAGCAGATTTCTGGTCTGATACATGATTTGTCGCATGCCGTTTTCTCGCATTGCGCCGATTATGCTATGGAGGGTGGATCAGAAAAAGAACATAATCACCAAGATAATAATCATATAAAATTCGTAAAAAATTCCAGCGTCAAAGATGTTTTGATTAAGCACGGTTTTAATCCCGATTACATTTTAGACGATGCCAATTTTCCTCTGAAAGAAACCAACTTACCGGATTTATGCGCGGATAGAATAGATTATATTTTGAGAACCGGCATTCATTATGCTCACAAAAACCAATCGGAGATGACAGATTTTTTAGATAATTTGGTGTCAAAAAATGGCAAGTGGATATTTAAAGATTACAAAGTGGCCAGAGATTTTGCTGAATACTTTATGGGTATGGATAGCAGCTACTTCTCTTGTATAGAATCAGCAGGAATGTTTAGAACCGTTAGCGACGCTCTGCGGTATGCCTTTAGCAAAAACTATATAACTGCCAAAGATTTTTATACTACAGATCGGGAGGTGGTTGAAAAAATAAAAAATCATTTGGACGATCCTCAAATGGCGTTACTTTTTGACCGCATGGACGGGCGGGTGGAGATTGTTAATAATCCGCAAAATTACGACTCGCGCATCTTCTGTAAATCTCGAGCAGTTGACCCTTTATTTTTTGACGAAGAGGGTAACATCAAAAGGGTATCCGATCAAGATCCCGACTTTAAAAAGAAGCTAGTTAATTATCTAGAGCCCAAAGAATATTTTTTGAAGTTTGCCAGGTAACATGCCGCACAATATCTATCAAACGGAGGGGATTATTATAGACAGAAAAAATTTTGGCGAAGCCGAAAAGCTCTACATCATTTTTACCGAAAAATTCGGTAAAATAAACGCTGTTGGGCAGGGAGTAAGAAACTTAAAATCCAAACTCAAGTATAACCTTGAGCCCGTGAGTATCATTAATTTGGCGTTAGTGGCTACGGGGGAGAGTTGGCGCATTACCGACGCCAATGGCGCCGCATCTTTTAAGAACATTAAGAACGACAAAAATAAGTTTGCTCTCTACGCCAAATTCGCTGTTTTTTTAAACAGAATGCTTCAGGGTCAAGAAAAAAACCAAGCTCTCTGGAGCCAGGTATTTGCCGATTTGATATTTTTAGAGGAAGAGAATCTGACACCCAAAGAGCTGAGTCTTTTAGAAACTGTTTTTATCGCAAGGGCGCTGCATCATCTGGGATATATAAATAAAAGCGACTTCGATTTTTTTATTGAGATAGCCAGAATAGATAAAACTGTGCTGGCCGAATCGGAGAAGGTCCAAAGAATTATGGTGGCGGCGATAAACGAGGCGTTTAGGTCAAGCCATCTTTAATGCTCGAGTAAATGCTGTTATAATTAAAATATGAGCGAAGGAAGCAGTTTAGAAGAGCTGAAAGGAAAACTTTATAGCAAAAAAATAGCGGAGAGCTCTGCCCCGAAAGATATCCGATTTAAACCATATTCCGGAAAGAGTAAGATTGAGCAGGGGTGGCCAATATCGGAATCTGTTCCTAAAACCGTTGAAAGCCTCTCGATGCTTAAGCCAAAAGAAAGTTCAACAAAATTACGCAAGATTATTTTGTTGGTGGTTGCCGTTTTGTTGTTGGCCGTTACTTCGGTGGCATTCTTTTTCTGGATAAGGGGAGGAGGCGTTATCTCTTCCAAAAACCTTGAGGTAAAAATTGGCGGGCCCGTTTCGGCCGTGGCCGGAGATCCGGTCTCCTTATATTTAGAAATAAAAAATAAGGGCGGCATAAATATTGCCTCAGCTGATTTGATTTTGGAGTACCCCCCGGGCTTCCGGTTAAAAAATAATCCCAGTATTGAGCTAACCAGAGACAGAAAGCCTTTAGGGCAAATTGGAGCTGGGCAATCGGTCAATCAAATTTTAGAATTAGTTATTTTCGGCGAAGGGGGAAGCAATAAAACTATCAAGGCTTCCGTTGAATACCGCTTGGAGGGCTCCAGCGCCATTTTGGTGGGCGAGAGTTCCTATGGCGTTACCCTGTCTCAGTCGCCGGTAGATATTACCTTGAACTTTCCGTCAGAGATAAAAACAAAGCAGCAAATAGATTTTGAGGTTGGGCTCACGTCTAATTCCCAGTCTTTGATTAAGGATCTTTATTTGCAGATAGATTATCCGCCAGGTTTTAATTTTGTTAGCGCCAAACCGGATGCGTTTAAAAACAACATCTGGAAAATAGGCGACCTGATGCAGGGCAAATCAAAAAAGATAATTCTTACCGGAACAGTGGAGGGTCAAGAAATGGAAGAGAAGGTTTTTAATGTTTCTGTTGGGACACTAACCCAAGACAAGCTCTCCAATATATATAATTCCACCAGCAAGAGCATTGTTTTGAGAAAGCCGTCATTTAATGTAACAGTACTTGTTAACAATA
>JAHFLR010000070.1 GCA_023244795.1 bacterium | reverse complement strand
TTGATCCTGAGGATCCAACTGGACAGCCTGATTTAATTTTGTCTCGGTTTGGTCTAGACGGCCGGCGGTGTTAAATGTTTCTATCCCGGCAGAGAAAATATTGTTTGCCAATGCTTTTTCAACGAGCACCGAGAGAGCATAGACCGATCCCAAAATAATCAAAACAACAACCAAAACATAAACGAACCTAGTTTTTTGGTTTATCAAAAACGACATTCTGATTACTTTTATTTTTTCCGCCTTGATCAGCAGGCCCAGAAACAGACCCGACATCATCACCGCCAAAATAAAGGCCCACGCCCCCGGAGAATAAAAAATAACGGAGGCCCAGAGATAAAGAGCCCCGAGATAAGAGGAAAAAATTAATCCTCTCATCTGGTCATTTTTGGTATAGGAGAGCACTCTCATGCCGCAGTACACCAGACAGGATAAAAAAGTAAGCAGAGCGATAACGCCCAAAAGGCCCATGGTGGCAATCATTGAAGGCAAGTGGCCGACGCCCGAAGAAAAATTGGTATTCCAAAAGACTGTTTGATTTACAAAGGCCGGTTTAAACCTCATCCAATCGTAGACAAAAGTATTTGGCCCAGAACCAAAAATAAAGTTTTTAACGCCGGAGAACATTGTTTTTTGAGCGATTTGCAGCGTCGCGCTCCACGACGGTCTTATGTCTAGGCTATTTGTGCCCAGAGAATTGACGACGCTTTTAACAAGATTGTTGCCCATCACAAGAAAAACGACCAACAAAATGGCCACTAAAGATAGCCTGATCAGTTTTTTGGAATTTTTTGTTTCATCATACGCCAAATCGTTGCCCTCCTCTATGGCGGGGCCCGAGAACAAATAGACCATCAGGATAAGGGCAAAGAATCCGAAAGTAAACCAGACCGTCGGTAAGTTAACCGCCACCATCGCCAACAAGGAAATTAACAAAAGTATTAGCAAGAAAATTTTAAATCGCCTCTCTAATTTTATGAGCTCAAAGAAAGAAAGGGCAAGAAGCCCTACGAGACCAAAAAATATGCCGAAATCGTTCCACCCACCAATTAGGTTGGCAATGGGACTCTGCATAAAGCTTGAGCCTCCGATTTTAAGGGTTATGTGCAACAACTGGTAGACGAATACAATTAAAGAAGAAGCAAACAAAGCAAAATAAAACATTAAAACTTTTTTCTCTGACTGAAAGGTGGCGGAGGTTAAAAACAGCAGAACGAAAAGAAACAGAAAAAAAGCAAAGGTGCCGACTTCGGTCCCCGCTCCGACAAAAGACACCGCCCGGCTGGAGGAAAAAATTGCCGAGAGTAATGAGGCCACGGTTATGCCGCCCATAGCCGCCAGTAACGCGCTCTTGGGTAATTCCAGCGTCTCTTTCTGTAGACGGACGAGAAGCCAGGCCAGCAAGGAGAGGATTGTTAATAAATAAAAAGCCAGCGACTTGCCGTAAGAGAACGGGTCCATCACGGTGGGAATAAAAATCACCGGTAATAAAAAACATAGAGCGATTATGGAATAAAAAGAAAAAGATTCCACTCGGCCACCGTCAATTGAACTCATAAGATTAAATTAGTATTATGTTGGTATTGATAATATATTCATTATATCTAAAGGGGACCAATAAATAAAGAACCAATTTATGTGGAAAAAAAGGATGACAACCGGAGAAGCGGCGGAATTTTTAGGAATCTCCCCCCAGACATTAAGGAGTTGGGGTAAAACAGGCCGCCTGCCAGCTTATCGCCACCCAACAAACGGGTATCGTCTTTACGCTATCGCCGACCTGGAAAAAACCCTGCGGCTAATTAAGGGGCGCGGCCAGAGCCGATCCAAGTTTATACTATCAGACGACTAACAAATGGCCACACTCAAGGGGTTGACTTTTACCATAAATAATATATAATTAGAGCAGTTTTACATTAGGTAATCGCTCCGGCTCTTAACCCTCGCGGCTAGGAAAATCGGAGAGGAAAGTCCGAACACTCGCCTCTTAATTGAGGCAGCAAGGTAGCGGGTAACGCCCGTCGTTCCGCTTTTGGCGGAATAGAGGTGCGAACAGTGACGAATCTTCTTCTTTGTTGGGGGCTTGCCCCGAACAGGGTCGAAGGGTGAAACGGCAAAATCCTTACCCGAGTGCAAGGCCGTGTCTTTAGAGAAATCTAAAGAAGTGCCGCTGGAGCCAAACAGCAATGTTTGGCCAAGATAAATGATTACCGCCCGTTTCTCTTTTCAAGCAACGGGTACAGAATTCGGCTTACCAATGTAAAGCAGAAATCAGAAAATTCGCCCTAAAGGCGGATTTTTTGATTAAATTAATTTAATCTGACCTCGCAAGTTTCAAAGTAAGGTTTGAGCGACTCACAAATTTTTTTTAACTCTTCATCGTTATAGCCACGCTTATCGGAAAAATCCGGATTCAAGGTTTTGCCTTTTCTAAATTGCTGCAGATAGTATTTTTTGGAGCCCGTCAGCCACTCGCCCACTTTTTTGAGATCACCGGGGCTATGCAACTCCGGCAAAACGGTGGTTCTAAACTCATAATCCACACCGGAACTTCTTATTAGCTCAACGCTTCTTTTTATTTTTTCTTTATCTATTTCGCAGCCGACAATCTTAGAGTAATTATCCAGCGGCCCCTTAATATCCATAGCGATATAATCAACTAGCCCGTTACTAATTAATTTTTCCAAAACTTCCGGGTGAGAACCGTTAGTATCGAGCTTAACGGCAAAACCCAGGCTTTTTATATTTTTAATAAAATCAATCAGATCTTTTTGCAGGGTTGGCTCTCCGCCCGTAATGCACACACCGTCCAAATATTTTTTTTGGGCGGTCAAAAAATCAAAAAAATCTTTTTCGCTTAACACTGGGGCATTGCCCGGTTGCCGCATAACCAGTTCCGGATTATGGCAAAAGCCACAACCAAAATTGCAGCCAAGAGTAAAAACAGTACAGGCAACCTTGCCCGGGTAATCAATAAGAGTAAGTTTTTCCAACCCGCCTATTATCATCAATTAGGTAGCGTGCTTTCTTTGACCTTCCCCTTGATTACCGACTTTTCGGCAACTATATAGGTTTTTCGGTCTTTAAATTCTTCCTTTTTCCCCTCGTGCCACTGCTGTACTGGCCTGATATAGCCCACAATTCGGGAGTATACCTCGCACGGCTGGGCGATAACGCACTTAGGGCAGGTAAAGTGTTCGCCGGCCACATAACCATGGTTAGGGCAAATACTAAAGGTGGGAGTAAAAGTTAGGTATGGAATGCTAAACTCGGTAAATA
>JAHFLR010000069.1 GCA_023244795.1 bacterium | reverse complement strand
AGAGGCTCCTTAAAAGAAACAACGGAATCTCCCACTGAGGCAATGCTTGGCTTTTTGATGCTGGTAACGATATATCCTATTTCTCCGGCCGTCAGATTCTCCGACTGCACGCGTTGTGGAGAAAAAGTGCCCAGCTCTCCGATAATAAATTTCTCTTTGGCTTGGGCTAAAGTAACCTCCTCTCCCTTTTTAATAATGCCGTCCGTTACCCTAACGTATAAAATTACCCCTTGATGATTGGAGTACTCGAAATCAAATACTAACGCCCGCGGCCGGTCGGCATATTCAAATTTTGGCGCCGGCACAACTTCTATAATGTGCTCCAATACTTTTTCTACCCCTTCGCCCGTTTTGCCAGAAACGGCAAAAATTTCTCCAACATCGTGACCGAGCAAATTGTAAATCTCCTCTTCTGTTTCCTCCACCATCGCTGAGGGAAGATCTATCTTGTTAATAACAGGAATAATTTTTAAACCCTGCGCCTTAGCCAGCTCCACGTTGGTAATAGTTTGCGCTTGCACCCCCTGAGTGGCATCAACCAAAAGAATAGCTCCCTCTACCGCCTTTAGAGCGCGGGATACTTCGTAATTAAAATCTATGTGGCCAGGGGTATCAATGAGGTTTAAAATATAATCTTTGTACTTCATTCTGACCGGCTGCATCTTTATGGTAATCCCCCTCTCCCTCTCTAGCTCCATCAGGTCTAGGAACTGTTCCTGCATTTTTCTTTTCTCTATGGTGCCGGTCACCTCTAAAAACCTGTCGGCTAAGGTAGACTTGCCGTGGTCTATATGGGCAATAATGCAAAAATTCCTGATTTTTTGGATATCCATCAATTGGAATGGTAGCTTAAAAACAGCCAAAAAGCTAGGATTCTAAGGCAAATTTTGAGGATCAGCGGCAATATTTTGATCTTTCCAGAATTTTTGTTTGAGGGAGGAAGTAATCTCTTCCAGCTCTTTGTTCTCCAAAAATCTCAAAGTAAAATACCAAACGGCCAGGCCAATAAGACCGCTAATAAATCCCTGCATAAAAATACCGACGAAGGTAGTTAAATCAAAAACCTTATCCAGCAAATTTAACATAAAGTAAGCAACGTAGCCCATCAATAGTGAGGCAAACAAAACATGGTAAAACATTCTTCTTAGTGAGGAACTGCCCCCACCCAAATCTTTTTTAAAGGCAAAATAAATCCAAACAGCATTTATAAGATTGTTTAAAGAAAAAGCCAGGGGAAATACCAAAATCCTAGTATCTGCAATATCGGAAACTCTTAATATTTTTTTATAAAATGTTTCCGCTCCCGGGAAAAAACTAAAGATGGTCGTAATCGAGTAAGCAAAAACAATTATCAGCAGCGAGGTAAAAACATTTATAAAGATCGGCTTGACTGTCTTGCCCGCCGCAAAATAGGCCCGGGTAAACAACATCACCAAAGACTGCGCCATCACCGATAGGGAGAAAACGGCCAGCGCGGCGGCGGTTAGTTTGGTGTCTGTCCAACTAAAACGTCCCGCTCCCAGAATTACCCTAACAATCTGAGCCCTCAAAACAATAAAAAGAATGGTAACCGGCATAGACCAAAAAATAATCTGTCTGGCGGCCGAATAGGTATAGTCCAAAAACTTACCCTTTTCTTTGCCAACAAAAAATCTGGCCAGTGTTGGGAAGGCCGCCACACTGAAGCTCATGCCAATAATGGTAAGCGGCACTGTCTGGAGAGCATAAGAAAAATTAAAAATAGCAATGCTCCCCGGCACCAGTAGCGAGGACATTGATGTTACAAAAAAGAGAATGATTTGATTAGTCGCCAAGCCCACTGTTCTGGGGAAAGAAAGAAGAACTATTTTTCTAATTTCTTTAAAATTTATTTTAGGTGATAGCGCCGGAAACATATCTAAACTCATCAGGGTGGGCACCTGGATAATCATATGCAAAAATGATCCCAGTACAACGCCGAACACTATGCCCTTAAGGCCGGCCAGTGGGAAAAATAAAGTTATACCGATAATTATTCCGATGTTGTAGACGAGCGGACTTAGGGCATAGATAAAAAATTTCCTAAAAGATTGCACTACGCCGGAAAAAATTGTGGAAAGACCCATAAAAAACGGCGAAAAAAGCATAGTCCTTGCCAGGGCGACCATCTGCCTTTTTTCTTCCAAACTAAACCCCGGCGCCAAGAGCGGAGCCAGTATCGGCACTACAAAAAACAACAGCAAACAAGCAACCAAAAAGCAGAGTAAGAAAACGGTAAAAACTTGATTGAAAAAATCTTTGGCCTCCTTTTGCCCTTGAGAATTCTTCTCTAAAAAGGTCGGAATAAAAACCGTGACCGATACCAACGCCAAGAGAATCGTGTACAAAAGATCTGGTATCTTGAAGGCGGCATAGTAAATATCTAAGGTCCTCCCAGCTCCAAAGTTTGAAGCCAGGAGCCTGTCTCTAAACAAACCAAGAATACTGGACCCCAGCGCAGAAAAGGCCAATAACAAGGCGGCCTTGTGCAGGCCGCCGAGTTCGCGATTTAAAATTGAAAGAATTCTTCTGACCACTTTTTATTTTTTAAGCCCGCTCTTATCGTTTTTTTCGTCAATTGGAAGAGTTGCTCTTTTGTCGGGAGCCGGAGCGGGAGGAGAAACGGTATCTAGGGCGCTTTTGCCAGCCGTCAGGTTGCTAATTATTGTTTTAACCTCCTGGTTCTCTGGGTTTAATTGACTAATTTTTTTAAATTGATCAAGCGCGCGATCCTTCATCCCCTTGCTATCGTATGCCAAACCCAAGAAGTACCTGGCATTGGAGTAGGAGGGATTTATTGCCACCGCTCTCTCTAATGCCGCGAGAGTACCGTCAAAATTCTTTGATTGGTAATATAACAAACCAAGCTGGAATAGAGCGCCCAGGTCGTTAGGAGCGACCGAAACAACTTGCTCGCTCCTACTGATAGCTTCTTTAATGTTACCTTGCTGCGCCTCAATTTGAGCAAACAAATATAACGCCTGAGCAAAATCCTCTTTAATTTTTAGAGAGTCCTGCAAATGTTTTTTTGCATCTTCCGGTTTCCCGTTTATAAGATCGAGCCGAGCCAAGGCCAACGGTAAAGAAGGATCGTACGGAGACAACTTGATGGCTTCGCCAATCGCGCTAACTGCAGGATCGTATGCCCCTTGGATTTTTATAGACGCCAGAGCCTCGTATACTCTACCCAGCTGAGCCCAGTTGGTGGGGTCGGCGCTATTTAAACTGATGGCTGATTTTGCGCTATCTATGGCATTGCCGAGAGCTTTTTGAAAATCAATCCCCTGCTTTTCTTTTTGCTCATTGGCCTGGCCCGCGATGTTGTTCATCTTTAATAGATAGAATTCGGAGATTGTTCTGAAGTATTGATCCT
>JAHFLR010000068.1 GCA_023244795.1 bacterium | reverse complement strand
CAAAAAAATGCTCATAAACCACTGGGGGTAGTGGAAAAACAAATCAGTAAAGCCTGTTATCCGGCCGGAGTTATCGGCATTAACAAACACCTCCAACACTCCCCTAAAAAAAGAGGACAAGTAAAACAACAAGATAATCTGCCACAAGGGAAGATTGAGGTTTTCCGTCTTTTTTATCAGGAGGCCCAACTTTTGAGAGATAGCGCCAAGCATATTAAAAATTGTATCAAAAAAAGCCCTCATTATCCACAAAAACCTATTGCAAATAAAGTATTTTTAAATTGGATTTGCTATAATTTTACTAATGAGACTGTTTAAAAAACCCGACATAAGTAAAATGGGGGTTTTAAGATTTCTGCCGAGCAAAAAGTTTGGAGTCTCTTTATTGGTTTTGCTTTGTTTGTTTTTGTCTTACTCTCTCTTGTTCTCTTCTAACGGTCTAATAAACAAACTTAGCGCCAGGTTAGGCGGTAAAAACACCGCCGGAAATCAACAAGCCTTAAGAGTGGCCAGCATGCCCGACAGCGATAGCGACGGCCTGCCGGATTGGGAGGAGTCGTTGTGGCACACCGATCCACGCAATCCAGACACCGATGGCGACGGCACCAAAGACGGCGACGAAATAAAACAAAACAGAAATCCGTTGGTCGCTGGCCCCAATGATTTGCTTAGCGCAACAGCCACCGTGGTAGACTCTCAAAGGTTAGCCTCTTCCACAGATAGCAATTTAACCGCCTCTATGTCAAAAGATCTTTTTAAAAAATATATGACCGCTCAACAAGTAACCGGAGCCACAAAAATTGACCAGCAAACGGAAGGCCAAATTGTTGACTCCGTAATGTCTAGCGCTAATCTCCAAAACGAACCCTCCCAAATTTTTACCGCTCAAGATATTAAAATAACAACCGACAACTCCGTAGACGCTATAAGGAAGTACGGCAACACAACCGGGGCAATAGTAGAAAAATACTCTGCAATAGTCTCCCCCCTAGATGATGCCTTTACCGCCAAAGATGCGATTTTAAACAGCGACGCCGAAAAATTAAGCACCTTGGCCAAAAGCATTGACTCCTACCAAGAAGTTTTGAGCTATCTGCAAAAGGTAATCGTTCCCTCATCTTTGCAAAATAACCATTTAGCCATTCTTAACTCTTTCTCCGCAGTAAAAGAGAATACCAAAGCCGTCTCTTTGTTTTTTGACGATCCGCTTAGGGCGGCAGTGGCAATCAACAAACAGGGCAATGATATCCGCCTGATGATTGGATCTTTTATGGCACTAAACGGAGTTTTTGAGGAAAGGGGCATTTTCTTTAAGAGCGACGAGCCAGGATTTTTTATACAAAGCAATGTTAACAGCATACAAATATAATGAGAACTTTAAACTTCTTTAAAAAGTTAAGCCCGGTTATACTGCCTTTAATTATTTTTGCCTTGGCTACTTCGTTTTTATTTATGCCAGCAAAAAAAGCAGACGCTTTTTGGGGTATTTTAGACGTCAACACCGGCTTTGTGCCGGAGACCATTTCGGCAATCAAAAACGCCTATATGGCCTTTATGGCCAACCAAGCCTGGTATAAAGATTGGATTTTAGACCCCATCGCTTACGCCATTGCCCAGCAAATACTGGCAAAAATTACTCAGTCTACTGTTAACTGGATAAACAGCGGCTTTGACGGCCAGCCTCTATACGACCTAAACTTTTCCGACTCTATAACAAGCGGGTTAAACGAGGCCTCGGGCATCTTAATAGACAGGCTGGGAGCATCTCAACTCTGCGGAGATTTGGCGCCCAACATAAAAGCTTATTTTAACTATCAAAGACCCTTTGCCTTCAAAATGAAATGCACCCTCGGTGCCTTAGAAAACAACCTGAGCAATTTTTACCAAGATTTTAGCGCCGGCGGATGGAAGGGCTGGCTAACGCTTTCTACCCAAGACCAAAACAACCCTTACGGGGCATACATCACTACGGCGGATGAGTACCAACGCATGATAGCCGAAAAAGCTAAAGAGGTGCAGACCGAGCAACTGGCCGGTGGTGGTTTTAAATCATTTAAAACTTGCGACTCGTATACCTCGCCCTCGCCCGATCCAAATGCTATTGGCCCCACTCAACAACCAGTATGCAAACACTGGACAATGCAAACCCCGGGCAAAATTATTGAGAGCCGCCTCTCCACCACTTTGGGCGCCGATGTTGGCTCACTCCAAGTGGCCAACTCGTTAGACGAAATCGTCAGTGCCTTGTTACAGCAAGTAATTAAAAATGTATTTACGGAAGGATCCACCGGAAAGGCTGGAACCGGGCTCCACGGCACAGACACAGTAGATAAAACCGTTACGGCAGCCGATGAAATCTCACTCATCAGAACTAAGCTAAACACTTACTATTTATACTTTACCAGAGTAACTAGCGATGCTCCGTTCGGCCTGCATCGTTTGGTGCGCGGCCAGGCGATCTCAATCTCTTATATGGAAGAGGTTTATTACAGACTGGCGCAATATTGCGCCGTGGGCGGCCAAGCCAGCGAAGAAGGAGTTCTCTCTACCGATTACTTGGGCGATATTATGGGCGCCGTTGAGGATTACAACGGGGCAGTAAGTTTAAATAAAAATGCCAGCCAAGAGGTGGCAGCCGCCACAGACTTATACGATCAAATTTACAAGGGAAATTATCACTCTCCCTACTCTGATGTGCCAAGTAGTATTAGTGATGATTGGAAAACTTCAATTTCCAAAATAGAGGGGTATTTTAACTCTGCCAAATCCACCCTAGAAAATCTTACGCAATCATGGGACACAGCCAAGAGTAAGTTCCAAGATAAATGCTGCCATTACAAGTGGGTGGTCGGATTACCTCGCATCAGTTTTAGCGTAGACGATGGTCTTAGCTTTGGCTTTGGAAATATGATTCCTCGCGAAGAGTTGGCTTGCGGCGAGACAAAAAAGGTTTGCTCATCGGCCTCATCGGCAACCGCTTTGGGTTTACCCGATGCCGATGCTCTAAATGGTGGCTTAAATGGGAAAGTCTGCAATCGTGGCGATATTTGCAAAGGCGGACTATTAAGGCCCTCCTATGATGAACCATTTTGTTGCGTAGCCGCCAGCGCAACATCAACACAAGACTTCTATTGCGCGGATCCATCTACGGGCCAACCTACCGGTGGCAAGATTATTGACCCCTCCACCATTGAGAGACTGCCTCCTACTCTTTACGACAACAAAAATCCAAATATTGGCAAAGAAGGCGACACCACTAACACTAACGGCGGTGGCGGCGCGGGCGGCTACTCTATGGATTTACCCAGCGACGGATCCGCTCACGGTTGCGTACAAACAGGAGAAGATAAGACCTTAACGGGCTCAGAAGTAAAATCCTTCTTGCTGGACTGGGATCACGGCCAATCTCTCCCGTCGGGTAAGTCTGTAGTCCTGATAGGGTATAAAGCCACTAGCGGCACGCCGAGCTTCTACTTAACAGACAGCATCCCTCCAAACGACACCACAACGGCCACTGGCAATTTGGCCAGCTTAAAGTCTCTCGGATTAGCCGGAGCGGGGAGCAGATGGTACAAAGAAAACGCCAG
>JAHFLR010000067.1 GCA_023244795.1 bacterium | reverse complement strand
GTTTTGCCCTTTAGTTCGTTAGATTCATTCATAATATAATGTATAATAATACAAAATGACCCCAAAAACAAGAAAAAAAGTGCTATATATCGTTACCAAATCTGTCTGGGCGGGAGCCGGTAAATACGTGTTTGATTTGGCTACCGGCCTACCCCATGGTAAGTTTGAGGCCTCCGTTGCCGCCGGCGGCAAAGATATGCTGGCTCAAAAAATCATCGAGGGCGGCATCCCCTATTACGAGATAAAAAACTTCCGGCGCGATGTAAACATTTTTAGGGACCTGGCCTCTTTGGTGGAAATAACCAAGCTGCTTTTTAGCAGCAAGCCGGATATCGTGCATGTCTCTAGCGCCAAGGCGGGAGGTATCGCCGGGTTGGCCTCTTTATTTTACAAACTATTTTCGGAAGAAAAGATCAGAACAATCTTTACCGTCCACGGCTGGACCTTTAGCGAGCGTCGGCCCGGTTGGCAGATTGTTTTAATAAAACTATTTAGCAAAATTACTTGTCTATTTTACGACCAAATAATTTGCGTCTCCGAGCATGACCGAAAAATTGCTATCGGAAACAATATCGCGCCAGCCGATAAGCTAATCGCCATACATAACGGTATCAAAACTGATTACTACGATTTTTATAGTCGAGACGAGGCCAGAAAAAAGCTCGGCCTCCACGAAAAAGATTTTGTAGTCGGCACCATCGGAGAATTTACCAAAAATAAAGGCCACCGTTATTTAATAGAGGCGGCCGAAAACTTAAAGAACATAAAATTTGTTATAATCGGTTTTGGCGAAGAAGAAAATAATCTGCGCGAGAAAATTAAAAAAATTGGCGCGGAAAAAAGATTTTTTATAGAAACCGATAAACCTGACGCCGCTTTTTATTTAAAAGCCTTCGATGTCTTTGTGCTCCCCTCCTTAAAAGAGGGGCTGCCCTACGTTTTGCTAGAAGCAGCGTTAGCAGAATGCCCGATAATTTCCACCAACGTGGGTGGCATCCAAGAAATAATTATTAATCAAGAGACCGGGCTACTGGTAGAGCCAATGGCTCCATACGAACTGGAGGGAGACATAGAAAGTTTATACAAAAATAGAGAGCACGGAGCCAATTTGGCCAAAAACGCCAAAGAGAAAGTGACCAAAGAGTTTTCTTTTAAAACCATGCTGGAAAAAACGATTAGTCTTTATTAAAAACTCTCCTCGTCAATAGAAAACGTATCTTGTTTTTCTGCCGCGGGCGCCTCTTCTCTCTTTTGTTTATTTTTTATAAAGACATAGCCCAAAGCCGCCAACAAACCCATACCTGCTGTGGGCAATAACCAATCGCTAAGATTATTATCTTTTTTGCCGGCATATATTACGCCAGCGAGATTTTGTTCGGCTCCGGCTTTAGCGCCCTCCGCGGGTAGTTCGTTAGCAATCGCCTCGGGCCCCGCCCCTCGCGCCACTACCCCGCCAGATGAGCCGGAGGCGGATTTGGCGGCAGATTTGACAGCTTGCTTGCTCACCGCCTCTCTAGCCCCAGGCCCCTCATATTTAAACGCCACCGAGGCATTAGGGTACAGCAACTCCACCAAATCTCGAGAGCTACCTATTTTAATTCCAGAGGTGGAGTTGGCGATAATAACTTCTCCTTTGGGGTTGAGTAATGTTGCCTCTGGGAATCTAAAATAAACACCCCCAGACGCAAGTAGCCAGTTGGAGATCTCTATCTCCCCGCCGGAATCATTACTAATTTTAATAAATTCGCTGTTGATTTCTGAAATTTTTAACGGGCTCGGCAGCGCCTTAATATTAGCCCTATCTGCGGCTGTGTATTTGCCGGAGGTAACATTTAGTACCGTAATATAATCTCCGGGGTATTTATAGTTATGTAAAACACTTTGACCCTCTCCCGTTAAACCGTCACCAAAACTCCAAAGGTAGCGCGTGCCCTGGAGCGGCTCTTTTTTAAGACCGGAGGATTGGCCGGTAAACTTTTCCTCCGCCCCCACGATAACCGTTCTATCGGGCCCGGCATCGGCATAAATTTGCGGTTCGATTGGAAAGTCACTCAAGGACGAGCTACCCGAGGTAAACGAGCTTGCCAGTTGGCTAGTCTGGCCAGTGGAGCTTCCGGCGTCGCTTGAAATTATAATCTCCTGCGTAATTGTGTATTTGATATTCCACTCTTCTATCGGCCATTTGGTGCAAGCATCAGTAACCGTGTCTGGTCTAAAAGCAATTTTGGCGGTTATGGTTTGTTTGCCAATATCGTGGCCTTTGTAATAAAAACTGCGGTTGGAAGAATTTTTGCTTATCGTTAATTTATTAACAGCGCTCCAATTAGTATTGCTAGAAGAAAACTCCCCCGAACCAGAAGACGAAAGATCAACGCAAGCGGTTTGCAGAATCTCGGCAGAATTTCCACCGGCATCTTGAGAAGAAATGGTTATTTTGCCGGAGACGATTTCCGGTCTTATTGTTTGAGGATCAGTGGTAAATACAAATTTAGAAACTTCGCCGGCCATGGCAAAGTTGATGTTAAACAATAACACAAAAAATATCGGAGTTAAAAACTTTAATCCCCTCATCTAGCCAAACTTTATTTTTTGCCCCGGCTTTATACTGCCTCTTTTAATTTCCTCCGGCGCAGTCGGTACGGGTTCTATGACTTTTTCTGTTGGTTTTTCTTTTGGTTGTTCTGTTGGTTTTTCTTTTGTTTGTTCCTCGGTCTTTTTTGGTTGCTCCGCTTTAATCTCTTCTAGCGCCTTTCTTAGCTCGTCCATCTCGGGCGCTCTTTTTCTTTTGTCTTCTAAATCCTTCAGCGACAAAGTTCGAGGCGCATTTTGGCCTCTCATTTCGTTAAAATTTTTGACCACCGCCGCCCCCTCCTCAAATGACGGAGTCGGTCTCCTAAGCTGCCCCGGGCCGGCGGGAGACGGCATATGCTCTTTGCAATAGAGAGGTTTTTTGCCATCCGGCTCAAAAGGAACGTAAATCTTTTTTCCACAGACGGCGCAACTGGCCGGGTAAGTTTGCGGTCGGTCTCCTTGTCCCATCCCCGGATGTGGCAAAGACCTGCTTACACGAGAAGAGGAATCCCGCCCCATGCCCGAACCGCTAGCCGCGCGCTCTCCCCCTCCGACTGGCTTGTACCACTCGGTTATCTGCACTTCCACTTTTTCTTTTGGTACGGCGTACTTTTCTCTGGAAGAACTTAAAATCTCCTCCACATTATTTTCCGATGGAAAAGCTACCGGCGGCAAAGTGGTTGCCGAAAACGGCCTCGAGGTAAATCCGTCTATCATTAATTTTAAGTAAATATGAGCAAAACCCAAATTGACCAGGTCGTTTATGGTAAACTCCGGGTCAAACTCTCCCTCTAGCTCTTGCGCGTCTCCCGAGCCGATTCTAAATGTAATAAGGGTGCCCATGTTGCCCATCACGGCGTCTCTTACCTCCTCATCCATTTGCGCAATATATTGGTGAGCCAAAATTAAATTTAACCGGTACTTCCTAGACTCGGAAAGAATGTTGGCAAAGGCGCCGGTAGAAAAGTTTTGGAACTCGTCTACATATAAATAAAAATCGTTTCTCTCGCTTTCGGGAATATCTACCCGGCTCATAGCCGCCAAATAAATTTTGGTAATAAGAATAGCGCCC
>JAHFLR010000066.1 GCA_023244795.1 bacterium | reverse complement strand
ACCCACATTTAAGGTGGCGGTGGTTAGGCGGTCATAAGGTTTGTTGTTGGCGGTGATGCCGGTGACGGTGAGGCCGGCCACTGTTATGGTCGCGGCTGCTGTTGGTTCGGTTAAGGTATAATTTGAGGCGCTTGTTCCAGTTAAAGACTGGCCGCTGACCGTTACGGTCTTCCCCACCCCAACGTTTTTATCAGAAAAATTACCTGCCGCAGTGCCCGTTAAAGAAACGCTGTCTGTGCCAACTATGCCCACCAAGGTACCGGGTGTACCAACTAAAGTGGCGGTGGTAAATCTGTCGTAAACCTTATTACTTGCCGTAACGCCGGAAACAGTCAGCGCTTTAGCCGTTATTGTTTGTGATATTGCGCCGGAAGTGCTACCAGAAAAATTAGCGTCTCCATTGTAGACGGCCGTAATTGAGTGAGGAGAACCGGCAACCGAAAGTGTGGTGGTCGCATAAGTAGCCACCCCCAAACTTCCGCTGGCAGAAACAGCGCTAGTGGCGATTGTTACAGCTCCGTCTTTAAAAGTAACTGTTCCTGTTGGCGGCCCACCAGCTGCCGGAGTGGTAGTGGCGGTAAAGGTTACCGTGTTGCCATAAACTGCCGAAAGGCCAGAAGATCCTACTATAGTAGTAGTTGTTGTAGGATTAACCACAACTGTATTGCTAAGCGCCGAGGTAACTCCGGCCGAAGTGGCGCAAATTTTTATACTTTCAGCAACAGAATACTGCATAGCCGTGTAGGTCATAATACCGGCCGTAACCGCCGCGCCGCTGGCGGGGGTTGAGGAGAGCGCGCCAGACCCTGCCGTGCCGCCGCAAACTTGGGTAGAGAGCACAGCTGTACGAGCAATGGTACTGGCGCTATCAGTAGTTATGGTGTTGCTAAATTGGTCTCGGAGAGCAACTACCGGCTTGGTGGTAAAATCAACATTTCTAGTTACCGATGCCGATGGTTGAGTAGTAAAAGCTAATTTATTTTTTGCCCCCACCACTTGAGACAACGACCCAAAGTTAGTGGAACCATTAGTGATACCTGCTATCGTCCCCGTCCCGGGGCTACCAACAGTTCTTAAAATATTTCCAGAAGAGGGCAGCAAAGAGCCATCGCTGGCGCGGATCTGTAATCCGCTGATTGTCATGGCATCGGCTTTATTGGTGCCACCAACAGTATAGGTAACAGTTGCGGTCGTTGAAGTTACCGCAACAGAGGCCGCTGTTATATTTTTAGAAGCAGTAAAGGTAACCGAACCAGTTCCGGCATTAAAAGACCAGTTGCTGGGTGTTGTTAAAATTAATGTTACATTTGTCCCAGCGGCAAAGTCACCATTCGCCCCCTCAGTAATCACAATATTGCCAAGCGTTGTAAAAGCCGGGGCAGTTGCATTGGCTGCCTTATCGGCAGAAATGTTTGTGCCGCCAGTTGCTGGCGTCACTGTTACCGCCGCAAAAGAATGCGGGGCAAACAGGGCTAGGCCAAAAATAAAAGCAAAAAGAAAAAAAATGGTTCTCGTCAAAACCCTGCTGCTAAAAACGTCGAATAAATTCTTTTGCATATCTTCTGACGGTTTAATATTTTGTTTTTAAAATTTTTATTTCCTCCCCTCTAAGTAGTCTTTGACTTTTTCTATAACTTCTTGGATTGGATGTTGTGATTTTACAAAATAGTCATCGGCTCCCATCTCCAGTGCTTTTTTTATTTCTACGTCTCCGCCCAAGTTGGAAAGAACAACAACCGGAATTAATTTCCATTCCGGATTTTGTTTAACTTGGTTTAAAACATAAAAGCCGTCTTTTTTGGGCAGCAACAGATCGAGCAAAATCAAATCCGGTTTGCTTTTCTCTATTTTAGCAATCGCAACTTCTCCATCTCCGGCGGTATCAGTAGTAAAACCTTCTGAGTTTAAGTTATCTTGGAGCGTTCTCATCAAAAACTCTTCGTCTTCTACAATTAAAATGTTATTCATAATGGTGTGTTATATATTATTTATTATTAGCGACCTTTTGGAAAACATTTTTAGGAATGTTTAAATAAAACGTTGACCCCTTACCCTCTTGCGATTCAAAAGACATACTGCCACTCAGCCTTTCCGCCAACATAGAGGCGTAATAGAGGCCAAGGCCGGAACCGCCCGGTTTATGGTTCTTGGCGTTAACAGCGCGGTAAAATTTGTTGAACAATTTGTCTTTCTCCGTTTCCGGCACGCCGATACCGGAATCTTGCACGGAGAACGTTACCATTTTACCATGTTCAATTGCGTCCACCAGAACCTCTTGCCCAGACCCAACCGTGGAGTAATCAACGGCGTTGGATATAAGTATGTCTAAAATTGTTTTAAGGGCTTCCTGGTCTGTCTCAATTATAATATCCTCTTTGTTTTTGAGCAAGTTTGTAATCTTTATTTTCCGACTTTGGGCCGCCGGAAGCAAGTTAGACAACGAAGCTTCTATGAGGGCAAGCGAAGAAAGCTCCTGTTTTTTAACATCCACCACTCCACTCTCAAATTTGAGCACGCTTAGCATGTCAAAGACCAGTTTAATCATTCTTTCGTTAATACCGTATAACTCATCGAGATATTCTTTCTGCTTCTGGTTAAGAGGGCCGAGCCGCCCCGATTGCAGTGTTTCCACCATCCACTTGGTGCCGGAGAGCGGTGTACGCAACTGATGGCTCGCCAACGAAAGGAAGTCTCTCCGTATCTGCTCCATCTTTCTTTCTTCCGTAATATCCCACTCCACACCAACGAAAAACTTTATTTTTTTATCTTCATCAAGCACCGGGCTAATAAATGCTTCGGCGGTATACTCCTCGCCGTTTTTGCGGCGATTTTTTACCTCCCCCTTAAAAGTTTTCTTCTCCGTTTTAATCGTGCGCCACATATCATCATAAAATTCCTTGCTCATTTGTTTGCCCCATAGCGACGGCCGCTTGCCTATCATCTCCATTTTTTTGTACCCGGTTATTTTTTCAGCCGCCTGGTTAGCGTAAAGAATCACCCCCTCCGGATCGGTAATAATAATGTGATTGCCAGAGTTTTCTACCGCCAACTCAAACTTCAACAAATCTTCCGTCCTCTCGCGTATTTTTTGCTCTAGGTTTAACTGAATATTTTTTAGATCAGAAATATCGGCCGAGTAAAACAAAATAAATTTTACAGCGCCAGTCTCATCTTTGACTGGTGTTATAGTGCCGGCGCACCACTCTCGCCTAGAGCCCTCGGACGTGTGTCTTATCTCCATGCTGCTACTTTCCCCCAGCACGGCTTTATCTATTTTTTCCTTAACTGCCACCCTGTAATCTTTATCTATGGAGCCCAGCCAATCCCATTTGCTGATATCGGCATCGTTTTTTATAAAGTGCTCTTCCCTGCCTCCTTTATTTATAAAAATTAAATTACCCTTAGAGTCAAAAACTTTAATGCACAAGGGAGTGGTTTCTATCAGTTCAGCATACCTGAATTGAGACTCCCTCAATTGGGTAAGCATTTTATCAAAAGCGCGGGAAAGTTCGCCCACTTCGTCTTTGCTTGTTGTGCCAACATGGTAATTTAAATCACCTGCGGCAATAATTCCAGCGCCCTCTTTTAACTTTTTTATCGGATCGGAAATAGAACGAGCGGCGGCAAACACAACAAGCAGTAGCGCCAAAAATTCTACCGATGTAGCCAAGAT